>NZ_JBSHHY010000008.1:0-255260 GCF_053618675.1 Streptomyces sp. NPDC055632
GGTGCGGGGGGGGCTCCCCGCACCGCCCCGGGCCTCTCTTCCCTCCCCCCTGTCTACCTCCCCCGCGCGCCCGCGCGGGTGGCGCCCAGGCGCCTCGTACCGGAGCGGTGTCCGCCCACGACACGGGCCGACGCGCCCATGACGCGGGCCGACGGGCGCGTGCCCACCACCGTCGCGTACTGCTCGCGCACCTCGCGGTAGCGGACCAGCTCGGCCGCCACCGGGTCGAGCACCCGGGCCCGGCCGCAGGCGGCGGCCGCCTCGCGCAGGCGGCGCTCGGCCTCCTGGCCGTACCGGCGCGCCGGTCCCTTCACCGCGCCCTCGCAGGCCCATTCGACGAGCGGGCCGCCCACGATGCCGGCGAGCATCACGAGGACCGGCGGGAGCAGGCCGGGCTCCACGACGCCGATGATCTGCCCCATCAGCCAGAGGGCGCCGAAGACCTGGAGGAGGGTCATCACGACCTGGGCGAGGACGGCGGCGGGCCACCAGGCGGGCCGGGGCGGCCGGGCCGCCGGGTCGCCGAGGGAGAAGGCCAGTTCGTCCAGGGCCTCGGGGAGGCCGTCCGCCCCGCGCGTCGCCGCCTCGCGCACGGCCTGCGCCCACGGGGCCGGGAGGCCGCGCGAGGCGTCGTCGGCGACGATCCGCACGGCCTGCTCCACGCGCTGGCGTGCCGTCAGCTCCTCCTCGGGGGGCGTGGGGCGCGGGTCGGTGGGGCCGTGCGCGCGTTTCCGCTCGTACCAGCGGTAGAGCCGCAGCCAGGGGGTGCCGCAGGCGCGGATGGCGCCCCGGCGCCAGACCCGCTCGGCGGCCTCGCCGGCGGCCTGGGCGCCGACGGCGGCCGAGAGGCGGTCCGTGAAGGCGTCCCGGGAGCGCTCGTCGAGGCCGGCGCGCCCTTCGGCGACGTACGCGGGGCGCAGCTTCGCGGCGGCGGCGTCGATGTCGGCGGAGAGGCGGCGCTCGGGGGCGGTCTTCTCCTGGACGAAGCGGGCGACGAGTTCGCGCAGGTCGGGGACGCCCTCGCCGGTCAGGGCGGAGAGGGCGAGGACGGTGGCGCCGGGTTCGCCGTGCTCGCCGAGGGCCACGCCGTCCTCGTCGAGGAGGCGGCGCAGGTCGTCGAGGACGAGGTCGGCGGCCTCGGTGCCGAGCCGGTCGATCTGGTTGAGGACGACGAAGGTGACCTCGGCGTGTCCGGCGAGGGGGCGGAGGTAGCGCTCGTGGAGGGCGGCGTCGGCGTACTTCTCGGGGTCGACGACCCAGATGACGCCGTCGACGAGGCCGAGGACCCGGTCGACCTGGTCGCGGTGGGCGGTGACGGCCGAGTCGTGGTCGGGCAGGTCGACGAGGACGAGTCCCTGGAGTTCGGTGTCGCCCGTGCCGCCGGCGAGGGGCCTGCGGCGCAGCCGGTTGGGGATGGCGAGCCGGTCGAGGAGTCCGGCGGCGCCCTCGGACCAGCTGAGCGCGATGGGCGCGGCGGTGGTGGGGCGGCGCAGGCCGGTCTCGGAGACGGAGACGCCGGCGAGGGCGTTGAAGAGGGTGGACTTGCCGCTTCCGGTGGGGCCGGCGATGGCGATGACGGTGTGCCGGGAGGAGAGCCGCTGGCGGGCGGCGGCCTCGTCGAGCACGCGCCCGGCCTCGGCGAGTGCGTCGCTCTCCACGCGCGCGCGTGAGAGGCCGACGAGCTCGTGGAGTGCGTCGAGGCGGTTGCGGAGGGGGCGGCCGTAGTGTCCGCCGAAGGAGGCGGGCGGATCCTCGTCGCGGTCCGCCCCACCGCCCTCGGGTCCCTTCCCGGGCCCCTCGTCGAGGGCGGCGGCGCGCTCGCTCGCGCGGCGCGCGATCAGCCCGTCGTCCCAGCGGTCGCGATCACGGGCCTGGTCGCCGTCGAGGCCGAAGTCCCGCTTGCGGCCGTCTTCCAGCTGCACGTCACTTCTCCTTCTGCAGTACGGAGAGCGCGGCGATCAGCTCCGCCTGCGGCTCGGGGGTCACGTCGAGCGCGTCGAGGGGGGCGAGGCGCCGGTCGCGTTCGGCGTGCAGGACCCGGTCGACGTACGAGAGGACGAGTTCGCCGCCCTTGTCGCGCAGGCGCAGGGCGGTCTGGGCGCCGAGGAGTTCGGCGAGGCGTTCGCCGGCGGGCCGGGTGCGGCGGCCGCCGAGGAGGGAGGAGGCGAGGAGGGCGGCGACGGTGTCGGCCTCGGGCAGGGCGCCGCGGGCGCCGGCGGGGCGCTCGACGGCCCCCACCTCCTCGTCGGCCAGTTCTTCGAGCACGCGGCGCCAGCGGCGGATCTCGACGCCGATCCGCTCGCCGGTCTCCCGGTCGGCGCAGGTCGGCGCCGGGCCGAGGGCCTCGGCGGCGGGCTCGTGGCGCCAGCCGTCCCGCACCCGCTCCTCGGCGGCGGAGACCGCGCAGTGGAGGAGGGCGGCGAGGGACTCGGCGAGGGCGTCCAGGAGTTCGTCGGCGGTGCTGTCGCGGGGGTAGGCGCGCCAGCGGGCGCGGGCGTCGCCGGCGAGGACGTCCCCGCGGCCGAGCTGCTTGCGCACCCGTCTGCCCTGCTCGTGGTAGGCGGTCTCGACGACGCCGCCGAGGCGGACGGCGGCGGCGTACTGGGCGGAGACCGCGCCGGCCAGTTCGGGCAGCCGGGTGTCGAGGGAGTCGATGACGCCGAAGGCGGTGCGGTCGGCGGCCTGCTGGTGGGCGGCCGGGTCCTGGGCGCGGTGGGCGAGCCAGCCGCGGAGGGCGGCGACGGCGCTGTCGGGCAGCAGTCCGCTGCCGCCGCCGGTCGACTCGGGCAGTTCGGGGATGGTGAAGCGGGGGACCTCGCCGAGCCCGGCCTTGTCGAGCAGGGCGCCGTACTGGCGGGAGATCTCGCCGATGACCTGGTGGGGGACGCGGTCGAGGACGGTGACGAGGGTGGCGTCGTACTCCTTGGCGGTGCGGAGCAGGTGCCAGGGGACGGCGTCGGCGTACCGGGAGGCGGTGGTGACCATGACCCAGATGTCGGCGGCGCAGATCAACTCGGCGGCGAGGAGGCGGTTCTCGACGACGAGGGAGTCGATGTCGGGGGCGTCGAGGAGGGCGAGGCCCCGGGGCATGGAGGAGGCGGTCTCGACGCGGAGGGCGTTGTCCTCGGGGGCGGGCTCGTCGACGGGGTGGTCCTCGTCGGCCTGGGGCAGCCAGACGCGGGTGAGCTGCGGGAGGACGCGCATCCCGGCGAACCAGTGGTGGTCCTCGGGGTGGCAGACGAGGACGGGGGTGCGGGTGGTGGGTCTGAGCACGCCGGCCTCGCTGACGCGGCGTCCCACAAGGGAGTTGACGAGCGTGGACTTCCCGGCGCCGGTGGAGCCGCCGACGACGGCGAGGAGCGGGGCGTCGGGGTCCTTGAGCCGGGGCACCAGGTAGTCGTCGAGCTGGGCGAGCAGCTCGACCCGGTTCTGGCGGGCGCGGTCGGCGCCGGGGAGCGGGAGTGGGAGACGCACGGCGGCGACACGGTCGCGCAGGGCGGAGAGTGCGTCGATCAGCTGAGGCCGTTCGTCCAAGGTCACCACATGCGAAGAATGCCCAATTTACGAGTGTTTTTGAAGCGTATGGGGGCCCTGCGCGCCGAAGAAAAGGGCGGTGGCCGGAACACGGGGCATAACGAGTGCACAACACCCGCCCCGAGCGATGCGAAAAGCGCTGCGCGAATCGCACCTGCCTGCGATTATCGTTCCGCTTCACCGAACCTACACATCGTGCCACGCAGGTGAAGCAACCGGGCCAAGGCGATCGGAGCCCTATCCTTGTCCCGGCAGGCCACACCCCACCCACCAGGGGCTCCTGGCCGCACGGCCACCACCGGCCCCCGTAGCTCAGTGGATAGAGCAGGTGCCTTCTAAGCACTTGGCCGCAGGTTCGAGTCCTGCCGGGGGCGCTTTTCTCCGTACGGCTTGGGACCCTCCTTCGGGAGGGTCTTTTTGCTGGTCGGGGACGTTTTTCGGCAGGCGCGGCCAGGGGCGCCGGGGCTCGTGGGGCGGATCGGTGGCGGGGGACGGCGGTCGTGGGGCCGGGAGGCGGTTCTCCGTTGACGGAGGAGGTGGCGGGGCAGCAGGGTCGGTTCATGGATTCCGGTCACGCACAGCCCGGCCACGCACGGACCGGTCACGCACGGCCCGGTCACGTACAGCCCGTTCACGCGGCGGCCTGGGCCCGGCTCCGGGAGAGGTACCGGTCTCGGTCCGTCGACGGGCGGCGCGGTGCGCCGGCGCTGGGGCGTCTGATCGAGGCCGCTCGCCGGGATGCCGTGCTCGGCGCGATGTACCCGTGGGTGTCGATGGATCAGCTGGGGGTGTCGGCGGGAGAGAGCTGGGAGGAGTGGGGGCATTCGCCGCTCCCGGCGCTGTTCGCCCGTCCCGGCGGATACGAGGTGGTGGCCCGCACCCGGCCCGGGGAGGTGGTCCGGCTGTCGACGGCCGACCCCGTGGAGGCCGTCGCGTTCGCGGCGCGTTCGGTACGGGGCCGGGGCGGTTCTCCGGCGGAGGAGCCGTACGCGTGGCCGCCCGAGGTGGAAGCGGTCCTGCGGGACGCGGGCTGGTACCCCGGGCGTTCCGTCGACACGGCGGGCTGGAAGGAACGGCTGGAGCGGGACGGTTTCCGGGTCCACGCCGCCGCGGAGGACTTCCTCCGCGAGTTCGGCGGGCTGGAAGCGGGGCACCTCGGCAGCGGCGTCACGCGTGCCCGGGAGCCTTTCGATCTGGATCCGCTCCTCGGGCTGGGCGAGGACGACCGGTTCGGCGAGTGGAGCGAGGAGATCGGCCACAGCCTCTTCCCGGTCGGCGGCCTCGGCCACGGCCACGCGTTCCTCGGCCTGGACGAGTCCGGCGAACTGTACGTCGTGGAGGGCTGGTTGGCCCGTTTCGGCCGGATGCCCGAGGCCATGGAGAACCTCGTGCTCGGGGTCATGCCCGTTCACATGCCCGGCTCCGGGTGACCGGGGCTCCGTACCCGTCTCGTCAGGACACCGTCGCCGTGGGGTTTCCGCACGCCGCGAGGAGTGCCCGGGCGCGGTTCCGGAAGGATTCGTCCTGGTCGATGATGCGGTCCTCGAGGCCCGAGCGGACCACGCGGGCGTCGCCGTCGGCGAGGACGGCGAGGCGGCGCAGGTGGTCGTCGGGGAGGGCGGTGACGCCGAGGGCTTCCAGGGCGTCACAGGCGCCGGCCGGGTCGGCGTCCAGTTCGGCGGACGTCAGGGCGGCCGCGGCGAGGGCGGTGCGGTCCAGGGTGGCGGGGTCCGCCACGGCGACGAGGGCCAGTACCGCCGCCGGGGCCTGGGCCGGATCGCCCAGGGCCGCTCGCAGGCGTGCGGCGAGCGGGCGTCCGGCCGGGCCGAGGAGCGCCGTCGCACGGGCGGCCCGTGCCACCGACCAACGGGACCACTGGTTCCGTTCGGCGCGCGCGAAGACCGACTCCAGGACGGCGACCACCGGGTCCGGGTCCCCCGCGACGCGCCACAAGGCTTCGGCGAGGGCGATGTCCGTGTCGAGGGCGGGCGTGGTGCTGTTCGCCGGGTCGTCGAGCGCCCCGCGCAGGAACGGCGCCAGGGTTGCTCCCCGGGTGCCGAGCAAGGCCGCGAGCCGGGCGGCCTCCTTCAGGTCCCCGCCGTCGCGGCCGAGTTCGCGCACGAGGCACCGCAGCAGCGGCGCGGGGTCGTCGGTGAGGTCGTACAGGGCCTCCGCCGCCGAGAGGCTCCCCTTCTTCTCGGTCGCCGCCCACAGCGCCGCGACGACCGTGGCCCGGTCCGCCGGGTCACTGCCGGCGGCGACGGCGGCGAGGGCCAGGGAGGCCTGGTGCGGGAAGTGCGGGAGCACCGCGCACAGCTCGGGCAGTGCGGCCGCCGCCTCTGCGCCCCATCCGGCCAGCAGGTTCGTCAGCCGCCAGGGCTCGTTGCCGCTCAGCTCCGCGGGGCGGGCGAGGCGGGCGCGGACCGCGTCGAGGAGGCCGCTGTCGTACGGGAAGGCGTGGTGCCGCGGGTCCAGGAGTCCGGTGGTCGCGCCGAGGGCGCGCGGGCGGCGGCCGAGTCCGGCGGCGAGGAGCGGGGCCGCCTGCGCGGGAGCGACGAGCACGAGCGCCTCCAGCGCGCGGTCGGCGTGGTCGTCGGCCCGGTCCGGGTTCCGCCCGGCGAGCGGGACGAGGACGTCCGCGGCCGGTTCGGCGACGCTGCCCAGTCTGGCGAGGAGAGACGCCGTGCCGACCACCGACGCCTCGTCGACGGCCGCCGCGCGCAGGCTCCGCACCAGCCGTCGCGGGGCGCTGCGCGAGAGCGCGCAGGCGCGTTCGGCCGCCCAGCGGCCTTCGGCCCGTACCTCGGCCCGGTCGTCCCCCAGGGCCGCGTCGACCAGGGCGAACGCCGCCTCGCGCTCCGGCTCGTGGTCCCGGCCCAGGAGGATCTCGACGACGGAGGCCAGCGGCTCGCCGCGGTCGATGTCGAACCCGGAGCGCACGGAGCCCGCGGGCAGCAGGGACAGCATCGCCGTGTGCGCGGCCCCGGTCCACGGGGCGCCCGCGTCGAGGTGGGCGAAGACGGCGGCCAGGCGTACTTCGGCGGGCTGGGACGGTTCCATGGCGGCGGCCGCCTCCGTCGCCGCGTGCCGCGGGTCGAGCCGCGCGATCCCGGACAGGACCTCCGCGCGGACGGCGGGGTCGGTCTCCTCCGCCCAGCGGGCGCGCAGCGCGGGCAGCACGGCCTCGGCGGCGCGGGTGTGCGAGAGGGCCCAGGCCGCGGTCCGGCGGACGTCCGGCTCGGCGTCAGTCAGCAGGGGGAGGAGCAGCGGCAACTGCCGCGCCACGGCCGCCCGTACCGCGCCCGGTGCCACACCGCACTCGTCCTCGCTCTCGGCCATGCTGCCGAGCAGCGCCAGGACGTCGGCCGTGTGGTGGCCGGCCGCCGCGATCCCGGCGAGGAACGGGGCCGCCTCCACGCTGGCCGCGTAGACCGTTCCCTGGTGCAGCACGTTCCCGTACAGCTCCGACAGCGCCTCGTCCGCCGCGTCCGCGTCGGTGCCGGTCAGGGCACGCAGCAGGTCGGGGACGTCCTCCGCGCTGCCGTACGCGTGGGAGGAGGAGGCCCAGGGGAAGGCGTCCAGACCGTCGAGCGGGTGTGCGAGATCCATGCGGAGCATCGTGCCAGCCACCTCTGACAGCGCCCCGGACGGGCGGGCCGGATGTTGGGCGGGAAGCATGTCGTACGCGTCCGGGACGGGGCGCCGCCGGACCGTCGTCGGGGTCCCGGGACCGCCAGGGGCGTCGGGACCGCCGGAACCGCCGGAACCGCCGACCGGAACCGCCGGAACCGCCGGCCCGGTCAGGACCGTCGGTGGTCGGACGCCTCCGCGTGTCGGCGCGGCAGGCCGTCGGTCTCCTCGCGGCCCCCTCCCGGCGCCGGCGGTTCCGGGAGCCAGTCGCGGGCGGGGTCGTACTCCAGCCATCTGCTCCGTCGCGCCTCGGCGGCGCAGGCGGCGGTGAGGCGGGGCAGGCCGGGGTGTGCGTCGCCGGTGCGCCACAGCAGGGACCAGGCGTACAGCGGGGTCGGGTCGACCAGGGGTACGGAGCGGAGGCCGGGGATCTCCGGCAGGGGGACGTCGGCGGGCAGCAGGGAGAAGCGGCGCGGGTCCTCCGCGATCCCGGCGAGGAAGTGGGCGAGGCCCAGGTTGACGCTCGCGGCCCGGTCGCGGACGCCGAACCGGTCGGCGAACCGGTGGAGGAAGTCGAGCCGGTCCAGCGCGCCGGGCGCCCACAGCACGCCGTCGCTCAACTGCTCCGGCCGGAGCGCCGGTTCGGACGCGAGGGGGTGATCGGCGCCCAGTACGGCGTCCACCGGTTCGAGGCGGACCAGGCGGTGGGTCAGGCCCGCGCGCAGCGGGGGGTGGACCCGGCCGAAGGCCACGTCGACGTCGCCCGCGAGGAGAGCGCCCGTCACCGACGCCAGGTCGCGCCCGTGTCCGAGCGTCAACTCGCCCGACCATCCGGCCACTCGGGCGAGCGTGCGCGTCGGCGCGTAGAGGTGGCCCCAGACGTCCACGCGCAGCGGGCGCTCCTCCCCGGTCACCGAGGCGACCGCCGCGTCGGCGGCCTCCAGCGTCCGCCGGGCCGGGCCGAGGAAGCGCCGGCCGGCCCCGGTGAGGGACACCCCCCGGCCGTCCCGCAGGAACAGCGGGGCGCGGAGCAGGGATTCGAGCCGTGCGATCCTCTTCGACAGGGCCTGCTGGGAGATCCCGAGCGTTTCGGCCGCCCGCCCGAAGTGCAGCTCCTCGGCGGTGCGCACGAAGGCGCGCACCTGCGCCACGTCGAGATCCACGGCCCCCACATCCACGGCCCTCACCTTAGGTGACAACCGACGGTTGTCGGCCTCTCCCTTCCGTTGTTGGATCGGCGGCCGGGCGCCGGGTTTGCATGCCCGGCATGCAGAGACTGATTCCCACCGGGGAGGCGGCGCGTCCGGTCGCCTTCGCCGAGGTCCCCCAGCCCGTACCGGAGGCGGGGGAGGTACTGGTCAAGGTGGAGGCGTTCGCGCCGAACCGGGGCGAGACGTTCCTCCTCGAAGACCCCGAGCCGGGGTTCTCGCCCGGCAAGGACGTCGCCGGGCTCGTCGTCCAGGAGGCGGCGGACGGCTCCGGGCCCGCCGTCGGCACCCGTGTGGTCGGGCATCCGGCGCGGGGCGGCTGGGCCGAGTACGCCGCCGTGCCCGTCCACTCCCTCGCGGTCCTCCCGGACGGCGTCGACGGCGTACGGGCGGCCGCCCTGCCCCTGGCCGGGATCACGGCCCTGCGGCTGCTGCGCGCGGTCGGCGCGACGGCCGGCCTGCGGCTGCTGCTCACCGGTGCCTCGGGCGGGGTCGGCCACTACGTCACCGAACTGGCCGTCGCGGCCGGCGCCGAGGTGACGGCGGTGACGGCCGGTCCGGAGCGCGGCGCGCGGCTCGCGGAGCTGGGCGCGCGCGTGGTGCACGGCGTCGCGGAGGCGGCGGGACCGTTCGACGTCGTCCTGGAGTCCACGGGCGGTCCCGACCTGCCCCTCGCCCTCGCGAAGGTGCGGCCGGGCGGCACGCTCGTCTGGTTCGGCCAGGCGAGCCGCACCCCGGCGACCCTCGACTTCTTCGCGCTCCTCGGCGGGCCCGAGCGCGTCACGATCCGGCACTTCCACTACGCCGGCGCCCCCTACGGCCCCGATCTCGCGACCCTGGTGCGCCTGGTGGAACAGGGCCGGCTGCACCCGGAGATCGGCCGGGTCGCCCCCTGGGAGCTGACCGCCGACACCCTTGTCGACCTGCGGGAACGCCGCATACGCGGCAAGGCCGTCCTGCTGACGGGAGAAGCCCGATGAGTGACCGCCCCGATCCGTCCGAGACCCCCGACGTCGCCGATTTCGCCGCCATGCAGTGGACGCGCGCCACCGGCGCGGGCCTCGACCCGCACGAGTACCGGCGCGTCACCGACGGCCTCGCCTCCGTCGCCGACTGGGGTCCCGCCTTCCTGCGCACCGGGCAGGAGCACCTGAGGCGCGCCGAGGACGCCGGATCGTCCGCCTCGGCGGGCACGCACCTGCTGACGGCGGCCCGGTGGTTCCACGTCGCGACCCTGGCGCCGTACCCGGAAGCGGCCCGCGCCGCCGCCGCGGCGGACGACGCCCTGGGGCGGGCGCTCGCGGTCCTGGAGCCGGGGGCACGGCGGCTGAGCGGCGAGGGGTTCACGGGCCGGCTGCGTTTCCCCCGCTCCCCCGTACCCGGTGCCGACGCGGTCGGCACCGTGATCGTCGTCCCCGGGCTCGACTCCGCCAAGGAGGAGTTCCTCGACCTGGTGTCCGCGCTGCTCGCCAGGGGCCTCGCGGTGTTCGCGATGGACGGCCCCGGGCAGGGCGCGCTCGCGGCGACGTCGACCCTCGTACCGGAGTACGAGGAGGTCGTGGCCCGGGTCGTCGACGCCCTCGGCGTCCCGCGCGTCGGTCTCGTCGGCCTCAGCCTGGGCGGGTACTTCGCGGCCCGGGCGGCGGCGCTCGAACCGCGCGTGGCGGCGGTCGCCACCGTCAGCGGCCCGTTCCGCCTCGACTGGGACGAACTCCCCCAGCCGGTGCGCGACATGGTGGTCCGGCGCACGGGAGGGACCGACGCGGCAAGGGAGTTCGCCCGGCACGTGGACCTCACCGGCCTGGCGCCCCGCATCACGGCGCCGCTGCTCGTCGTGGACGGCGGCCGGGACGTCATCCCCGGCGTGACGAACGGCGAGCCGCTGGCCCGCCTGGCACCGCGCGGCACCCACCTCTCCGTCCCGCACGGCGACCACCTCCTCGGCAACGCGCGGCCCGACTGGCTGCCCCGCCTCGCCGACCACCTCGCACACGCGCTGAGGGGGACCGCGGGAGGCCGGGCACGGACCGCTCCAGCCGTTCACGGGGAGTGATCCGCGTCACAAGCCACCGGAGATGTCACAAAAACCCGTCGCGCGGTGTCTTGAGGACGAGCCCCTCGAAGGGGCGCCCCCCTTGAACGGAGGAGACACCATGACCGGGAACACCGAGGTGGTCGTGATCGGCGGCGGGTACGCCGGTGTCATGGCGGCCAACCGGCTGACGCGGCGCGACGACGTGACGGTGACGCTCGTCAATCCGCGCCCGTCGTTCGTCCACCGGGTCCGGCTGCACCAGCTGGTCGGCGGGACCGGCGAGGCGGTCGTCGGCTATCCGGAGGTACTGGGCGGGCGCGTCCGGCTGGTGGTCGGCAGCGCCGTGCGGATCGACACGGCCGGGCGCCGCGTGGAGCTGGCCGACGGCGGCACGGTCGGCTACGACCACCTGGTCTACGCGGTGGGCAGCGGGAGCGCCGACCCGGGCGTGCCGGGGGCCGCCGAGTTCGCCCGGCCGCTCGCCTCCCTGGAGGAGGCCGAGCGGCTGCGGCCGGCGCTGGACGCCGCGCCCGCGACGGCGCCGGTGACGGTCGTCGGGGCCGGTCCGACCGGCATCGAGACCGCCGCCGAGCTGGCGGAGGCCGGGCGTGCCGTGACGCTGGTCTGCGGCGGCGTGCTCGGCCCGTACCTGCACTCCCGGGGCCGGCGCTCGGTCGCCCGGCGGCTGGACCGGCTCGGGGTGGCCGTGCTCGACGGTCCCGGCACGAGGGTGACGGAGGTGACCCGCGCGACCGTGCGGCTCGCCGACGGGCGCGAGCTGCCGAGCGCGGTGACGGTCTGGACGGCCGGGTTCGGCGTGCCGGACCTGGCCGCGCGCAGCGGGCTGAGCACCGACGCGCTGGGCCGCCTGCTCACCGACGAGACGCTGACCAGCGTCGACGACGAGCGCGTCGTCGCGGCCGGGGACTCGGCGGCGCCCTCGGGCCTGCCGCTGCGGATGAGCTGCCAGGCGGCGATCCCGCTGGGCGCGCGGGCCGCCGACACGGTGCTCGCCCGGATCGCGGGGGAACGGCCCGAGCCCCTCAACGAGCTCTTCGCCGGCCAGTGCATCAGCCTCGGGCGGCAGGAGGGCATCTTCCAGTTCGCCCGCCGCGACAACGCCGTCCGGTTCCACGTCGACGGGCGCGCGGGCGCGAAGCTCAAGGAGAAGGTGTGCGCGGGCATCGTCGGGCACCTGGCCGGCGAGGCGGACGCCCCCGGTTCGTACCGCCTCCACCGCATCCCCGGCGGCACCCGGCGCCGGCGGCTGGCGCGGGCCGGGCGCACGGAGCAGGCTCTTGCCCCGGAAGCACTCCCGCGGGCCGCCGACGACGACCGGCCCCGAGCCCGGTCCTGAAGGAGCCGACGTGAAGCGACCCGATGCGGGGGAGTCCGATGCGAGGGAGTTCTACGTGAGCGAGTCCGAGGCGGGGGCCTCCGAGGCGGGGGCCTCCGAGGCGGGTGCCTCCGAGGCGGAGGCCTTCGGGGCGAGGGCCTCCGGGGCAGGGGCTTCCGGGATCGAGGCCGCCACCGACGCCTTCGTCGCCCATCGCAATCTGCTCTTCACCGTCGCGTACGAGATGCTCGGCTCGGCGGCCGACGCCGAGGACGTCCTCCAGGAGACCTGGCTGCGCTGGATCGAGGTCGATCCGGCGGAGGTGCGCGACCGGCGCGCGTACCTGGTCAGGATCACGACCCGGCAGGCGCTCAACCGGCTGCGCGCGACGAGCCGCCGACGGGAGGCCTACGTCGGGCAGTGGCTGCCCGAGCCGCTGCTGACCGCGCCGGACGTGGCCGAGGACGTCGAGCTCGCCGAGAGCGTGTCGATGGCGATGATGCTCGTCCTCGAAACGCTGTCGCCGACCGAGCGCGCCGTCTTCGTGCTGCGCGAGGCCTTCGACGTCGGTTACGACGAGATCGCCGCCGCCGTCGGCAAGAACCCCGCCGCCGTCCGCCAGATCGCGCACCGCGCCCGCCGGCACGTCGACGCCCGCCGGCCCCGCCGGGTGGTCTCCCCGTCCGAGGCCAGGGCGGCCCTGGAGTCGTTCCGGAACGCCGTCGAGGCCAGGGACCTCCAGGGCCTCCTCGACGTGCTCGCCCCCGACGTCGTCCTGGTGAGCGACGGCGGCGGCGTCAAACGGGCCGCGCTGCGGCCGGTCGTCGGCGCCGGGAAGGTGGCCCGCTTCTACCTCGGCGGCTCCGCGAAGGCCGGGTTCGCGGTCACCTGCGAGTCCACCGCGGTCAACGGCGACCCGGCGCTGGCCGTGTACCTGGACGGCGAGTTCGACGGCGTCATGGCGCTCCGGGTCGAGGACGGGCGCATCACCGGCCTCTACTACGTCCGCAACCCCGAGAAGCTGACCCGCGTCGCGTCGGAGACCCCCCTCACCCTGCGGTGAGGGCGAGGGGGGCCGGAAACCGGGATCCGTGACGTCAGCGGACGGGGCGGTCGAGCCGCACCTTGACGAGGGTGGTCTCCACGCCGCTGTCGACCAGGCGCCCCTTCGCGTCGAAGGCGCCGGGGCCGTCCGTCATGCCGAAGTCGTTGTCGTTGAGCAGGACGAGGGTCGAGGAGCCCTCGACGGCGACGCCCTCGATCTTGCCGGGGACGCCCTTCACCGTGTTGAGGTCGACGACCAGGCGCTTCCGCAGGACGGGCACGCGCGCCGACGCCGGGTCGTCGAGCTGCTCCAGGGTGGGCCGCGCGCCGGTGTCCCAGACGGAGCCGAGGATGTCGTCGGAGCGGCGGAGGCGGACCTCGTGGAGGCGGGCGGACTTGTCGGTGCGCTCCTGCACGAGGAGGCGGTCGCCGCCGAGGGCGACGAGCGCGGAGAGCTTCAGCTCGGAGGTCTTGGTCTGGCCGGGCTCGACGGTGCCGACCGGGTCGAAGCGGTAGGCGTACTCGGCGGTGACCCGGTTCTCGCGCGGCGAGAAGCGCAGCAGCCGGGTGGTGCGGGAGTCCTTGCCGGCGGCCTCGTCGGGGTTGAGCAGCGGGCTCTGGAGGCCGAGGACGAGGTCGCCGTCGGGGAGCAGCGCGAGGCCCTCGAAGCCGCGGTTGATCTTGCGCTTGAGGAAGATCGCGGGCAGCGACTCGACCACGGGATAGTCGGCGCCGGTCAGACCCAGCCCCTCGGGCACGTGGCGGGCGAGGACCCGGCCCTTCGCGGAGACGTGGACGAGGGACGGCCCGTACTCGTCCACCAGCCAGAAGCTGCCGTCCCGGTCCCGCACGACGCCCTCGGTGTCCAGGCCGTTCGGGTCGTACGGGAGCGGGGTGGAGGCGTCGTACGTGTACGGGGCCTCGTCGCGGCCGGGCTGGTTGGACAGGCCGGTGACGGGGGCGCCGTGGGAGGTGGTGATCGGGATGGTCCTCAGGACCTGGATCCGGCCGCCGACGGCGCGGATCTTCACGATGGCCGGGTCGAAGCCGGGCACGGGGAAGGTGCGGCGCTTGTCCTTGCCGATCTCGATCTGGCCGTTGGGGCCGCGGTCGGTGACGGTCCAGTACTCGCCGCGCCGCTCGGCCGGGAACAGGTCGCTGCCGATGCCGCCCAGGTCGACGTCCCGGTCGTCCGCGACGCTGCCCGGGAGCATGCCGTTGCTGAACGCGGCCAGCGGGATGTCGGGCAGGGCCGCGGTGGAGACGACGCGTCCGGCGGAGCCGTCGGGGCCGCGGTGCGCCGGCGCCCCGTCCGCCGTCCCCCCGACCACCGTGAGGGCGAGCGCGGCGGACAGCGGCAGGACCACGGCGGCGGGCCGGCGGCGCAGGAGGCGCGGAATCATCTGGGGGAACTCCCTCGGAGCACATGGAGGACGGAGACGGAGAGGACGGAGACGGAGACGGAGACGCATGCGTGGAACGGCGCCAGTGACGGCGGGCCCATGGTCCGTTTCCGGCCACAACGCGGGGCGACGCGTGCGCGACGGCGGGGCGATCCCCGGGTGAACGCACGGATCCGCCGCCCGCACCGAACCCTCACCCCATCCCGAAAACACGTTCGAAACCCCCTTCCCGCGAGAGAGAATCGCCCCATGGTGATCACCCCGCGCGCCCTCAACCGCTCCACCCTCGCCCGGCAGTTGCTCCTCGCCCGCGAGCCGATCGGCGTCGAGGACGCGGTGCGGCGGGTGGTGGCGCTCCAGGCGCAGCAGCCGGGTTCCCCGTACGTGGCGCTGTGGAACCGGGTCGCGGACTTCGAGCCGGAGCGGTTCGACGAGGCCCAGAACGGGTTCCGGGTGGTCCGCTCGACGCTGATGCGGCTCACCCTCCACCAGGTGCACGCCGACGACTACCGGACCTTCCGGGAGGCCATGGAGCCGACGCTGCGCGGCGGGCGCCTCCACGACCCCCGGTTCGCGGCGGCCGGATTCACGCCCGCCGACGCCGACGCGCTCCTGCCCGGTCTGCTCGCCCACGCCTCGGAGGCGCGGACCGGGGCCGAGCTGCGGGAGCTGATCGGACGGGGCCGGGACGGCCCGGTGGCGCCCGTGGTCTGGCGGATGGTGCGGCAGTACGCGCCGCTGTGGCACGTGCCGACGGGCCCGCCGTGGGCGTTCGGGAGCGCGCAGTCCTTCGTCGCGGCGGCCGAACGGCCCGCGCTCGCCGACCCGGAGGCGTCCGCCGCCGCCCTGGCCGTGCTGCTCCGGCGCTACCTGGAGGGGTTCGGACCCGCCTCCGTGGCGGACATGGCGCAGTTCACGACGGCGCCCCGGCGCCTGGTGCGCGAGGCGGTCCGGATGCTGGAAGGAGGGCTGGAACGGCTGGAGTCGGCCGACGGGACGGTGCTGTACGACGTCCCGGGCGCGCCGCTCCCCGACGGGGAGGCCCCGGCCCCGCCGCGCCTCCTCGCCATGTGGGACAGCGTCCTCCTCGCGTACGCCGACCGCTCCCGGATCATCCCGCCCGCGTACCGGAGGCTGGTGATCCGGGTGAACGGCGACACGCTGCCGACGCTCCTGGTCGACGGGTACGTCGCCGGGGTCTGGCGGCCCGTCGACGGCGGGATCGAGGCCACGGCCTTCCACCCGCTGTCCGCCGGGGCCTGGGAGGGCCTGGCCGCCGAGGCCTCGGCGCTCGGCGGCCTCCTCGCCGGCAGGGACCCGCTGGTGTACGGGCGTTACGGCCACTGGTGGACCAAGGGCTTCCCGGCGGCCGAGACCCGGGTGCTGCCCACGGGCTGACGGACGCCCCCGGCCCCGCCGTCCCGGGCCCGTCGCCGCGCACGCCGGACCATTGCCAGGCGGCCGGAACGCACATATCTTCGAGCCGAAACCTACGGACCGGGATGCTCGTCAGTCCCGGGGCGGTCCGCCGTTCACGGGCCGGACGGCGGGGAGCGGACCCTCGGGACGACGGGGACGCTGGACGCCGGGCGTACGGGATATCCGTATCCACGTACCCGCGGGAGCTGAGCAGCACATGAGCAAGCACGTCCTGGCACAGAACCAGTACGGCAAGGCCGAGAACCGGATCGTCGCCGTCACCCGCAAGGGCGACGAGGGGGCCTGGCACGAGATCCGCGACCTGAACGTGTCGGTGGCGCTGCGCGGCGAGTACCGCGACGTGCACCTGACCGGCGACAACGGCAACTGCCTGCCGACCGACACCACCAAGAACACGGTCTACGCCTTCGCCAAGGAGCACGGCGTCGCCTCCCCCGAGGCCTTCGCGATCCACCTCGCCCGGCACTTCGTGACCTCCCAGCCGGTCGTCCACGAGGCGCAGATCCGGGTCGAGGAGTTCGCCTGGGAGCGGATCCCCGTGCCGACGCGCAAGGAGCAGCACTCCTTCGTCCGCAAGGGCCAGGAGGTCCGCACCGCGCAGGTCACCCACTCGGAGACCACCGGCCTCCAGGTCCTCTCGGGCCTGAAGGAGCTGACGGTGATGAACTCGACCAACTCCGAGTTCCACGGCTACATCAAGGACCGGTACACGACGCTCAAGGAGGCGTACGACCGGATCCTGGCCACCAAGGTCACCGCCCGCTGGGCGAACTCGGCCACGGCGGCGGCGGACCCGGAGCACGACTGGGACCGCTCGTACGAGAAGGTGCGCCGGCACCTGCTGGAGGCGTTCGCGGAGACGTACAGCCACTCGCTCCAGCAGACCCTGCACGCGATGGCGGACCGGGTCCTGGACCACGTGTCCACGGTGAACGAGGTGCGGCTCAACCTGCCGAACAAGCACCACTTCCTGGTCGACCTGGAGCCGTTCGGCCTGAAGAACGACAACGAGGTGTACTTCGCGGCCGACCGGATGTACGGCCTCATCGAGGGCACCGTCCACCGCCAGGGCGTGCAGCCGGTGATCGCGACCGGTGACTGGATCACCGCCTGAGCCGACGGCGCTCCCGAAGGGCGGGCGCGTCGAGGCGAGGCGCACGGGCCCGGCTCCCGGCCTGGGGCATTAACCGGGCGGACCCGTGCCGCCTCGCTCTGCGATGGTCCGGCCACGCAGTGCGACGGGTCAAAGCCCGGTCGCCGAGTCTGTCAGATCTCCCCCGAGGCCTTCCCCCGGGTCTCGGGGAGGTCTCGCGGGGGCCCGCCGCGGGACGGCGGGGAGGGCTGTGACCTGCGCGGAAGGAGGGGGCGGTGGTCCGGCCACCATCCGGCGGCCGATTCGGGTGCCGGGTACACCTCGTCCCCGGGGGCGGTGCCGGGAGACGGTGGTGGTGCAGCGGGAAGGAGCTGCGCAACCTTCGGGCAGGAGTCTCGTGAGTACATCCGTCGCAACCAAGCGCAGGGCCACCACCGGGGGCATCGCCCCGGCCGTCCCCCTGGGCGCCGCCAGGTCCGTCGGCGCGGCCGGTTCGCGCGAGGACGTCTACGCCGAGCTGTGTTCCGCGCTCTTCTCCGGCTTCGCCCGCCGCGACCAGCGCCTGAAGGCCGAGCAGTACCTGCACGGTCTGCTCACCGCGCAGGGCCGCAAGTCGATCCGCAACATCGCCGCGCAGATCGGCGGTCCCGCGGCCGAGCAGAGCCTGCACCACTTCGTCTCCAGCTCCACCTGGGACTGGCAGCCCATGCGGGCGGCGCTCGGCCGCTACCTGGAGCGGAACGGCTGCCCGCAGGCCTGGGTGGTGCGGCCCATGCCGATCCCGAAGGCCGGAGAGCACTCCGTGGGCGTGGACCGGCGCTTCGACCCGGAGCGCGGTCAGGTCTTCCACGGACAGCAGGCCTTCGGCGTGTGGTTCGCGGGCGAGGACCTGAGCGTCCCGGTCAACTGGCGCCTCTTCCTGCCGGACCCCTGGGTGAACGACCGCACGCGGCGCGACCGCGCGGAGGTCCCCGAGGAGGCCGGCGAGGAGACCCTGGAGGAGTGCGCGGTCTCGGCGGCGCTCGACACCGCCCGCTGGTCCGACGTCACCCGCAAGCCGGTCCTCATCGACATCCGGGGCGGCGCGGGCCGCGCGGCCCTCACCCGGCTCGCCGCGGCCGGGGTGCCGGTCGTGGCCCGGATCGGGCCGGGTTCCCGGCTCGCGATCGCGGACCGCTCGCTGCCCGGCTTCGGGGCGGGCCCGCTGTCCGCCGTGCAGATACTGGAGTCCCTCAAGGGGCTGCGCCGGCCGGTGAGCTGGGTGGACACGGTGGGGGGCGTGCGGACCTCGCGGACCTCGCTCGCCACGGCCGTCCGGGTGGCGCTGCCGACGCCGGGCGGGGAGCGGATGCGTCCGCTCGTGCTGCTCGGCGAGTGGGACGACCCGCGGCGGGCCCCGTCCCGGGTGTGGATCAGCGACCTGACCGGTTCGCAGGTGGGCACCCTGCTGCGGCTCACCAAGCTCGCCCGCCGGGTGGAGCGGGACTTCGCGGAGGTCGGGGAGGAGGCGGGGCTGCGGGACTTCGTGGGCCGCTCGTTCCGCGGCTGGCACCGTCACATCACCCTGGCCTCGGCGGCCCACGCGGCGACGGTCCTGGCCACCCAGTGGGACGCGGGCTACGACTCCGGCTACGGCTCGCGGCGCTCGGCGAGCTGAGTCCGGCGGGACGGTTCCGGCGGGGCGGTTCCGGCCGGGCGGTTCCGGAGCGTACGGGGCGGTCCTGACCTCGCGTCGGGCCTGCCCCGCCGTCGGGTCCTCCCCCGCCTCAAGTCCCGCCCCGCGTCAGCTACCGCCCCGCCTCAGGCGCCGCGCTCCGGCGGGCGGGGCGGTTCGGGGGTGACGCGGCCGCGGGCCAGGGCCTCCCGGGTGCGCTGGAGCCGGAGCGCGAGCTGCACCTCCAGGACCTGGCCGGGCTTCTGCCACTCGGGGCCGAGGAGGTCGCCGATCCGCTCCAGGCGGCGGGAGACCGTGTTGGGGTGGACGTGCAGCGCCTCGGCCGCGTTCGTCGGGCTGCCGCCCGAGGCGAAGTACGCCTCCAGGGTGTGCGTGAGGTCGGTGAACCGCTCGGCGTCGTAGTCGAGCACGGGCCCGATCGCCGACTCCACGAAGCCGTCCACGTCGTTGTCGTCGGAGAGCAGCAGCCCCAGGAAGCCCAGGTCGCGCACGGAGGCCGCGGAGCCGGTGCCGCCGAGGGCGCTCATCGCGTCGAGGCAGCGCCAGGCCTCCCGGTGCATCCGCGCGACGGCGTCCGGGCTCCAGCCGGGTCCGGCGGAGGCGACGGAGACGGGGTGCCCGAGCAGCGGGGACAGCTCGGCGGCGACGGCCCGGGCGGCGGCCGAGGCGTCGTCGCCCGGCAGCAGCAGCACGATGCAGCCGCCCTGCACGGTCTTCAGACCGGAGAGGCGGTACGCGTACGAGGACGCCCACACCACCGCCCGGCCCTGCTCGCCGCCCTCGGGCCGGGCGAGCACGAGGACGTGCGGGCGGCGCAGGTCGACGCCGAGGCGGCCGGCCCGCTGGGCGATCTGCTGCGGGGCGTGCGGCGGGTCCGCGATGAGGTCGTCGAGGAGCTCGTCGCGGACGGGGCCCTCGGCGACGGCCGTGGAGCGCCGCATGAGGAGGAGGAAGGCGACGGACTGGGCGGCGAGTTCGAGGAGCCGTTCGTCCTCGCCGGTGAGTCCTCCGGCGGCGTGGACGACGAGGCCGCCGAGGTCCTCGGAGCCGGCGATGACCGGCGCGACCCAGATGTCGGCGGCGGCGAGGACCGGGCGGCGGCGGGCGTGGGCGTCGAGCGAGGCCTTCTCGACGGCCTCCTGGACGGCCTCCTCGTCGAGGCCGGGGACGTCCCCGATCAGGGCGAGGGTCCGGCCGCCGGGGTCGCGGATCAGGACGCTCGCGTCGAGGGCGTCGGCGGCGGCCTTGGCGACGTTGCACAGGTCGCCGCCCGCGAGGACGAGGTTCATGATGCGGCCGTGGGCCTCGCTGACGTGCCGCATCCGGGTCAGCCGGGTGCGCACGCGGGAGCTGTCCCGCTCCAGTTCGGAGACCTCGGCCCGGGTCCGGTCGAGGAGGCCGGCCTTCTCGACGGCGAGGGCGGCGAGGTCCGCGAGCGCGGCGAGGAGCCCGATCTCCTCGGAGGTGTGGTGGCGGACGCGCCGGTCGGCCCCGAACAGGGTGCCGATGACGGTCTCCCCGCTGCGCAGCGGGGCGGCCAGGATCGCGTGCAGCCCCTCGGCGCGCAGGGCGGCCTCGGCGGCCTCGTCGAAGGCGGGGGCGTGGACGCCCGCGTCGAGGGAGCCGGAGGGCGCGAACCGCTCGTCGGCGAGGTAGTCCGGGGTCCAGACGGGCTCGCCGTGGAGCTGGACGGCGCCGCCGAGCCCGTACCCCTCGGCGATCCTGAGGCCGGGGGCGAGGCGCGGGCCCCCGGCGCGGCCGGGGAGGGTGCCCTCGGTGGTGTGGACGTAGCAGGCGCCGTGCGGGCCGCGCAGGGTGACGTAGGCCAGGTCGAGGCCGAGGAGCCGGCGGGCGCGGCGGGTGATGACGTGCAGCAGGCCATCGAGGTCGTAGGAGAGGGTCAGGTCGCGGGCGGTGTCGGTGAGGGCGTCGAGTCCGGCCTCGCGGCGCGCGTCGTGGGCGCGTTCGGCGTGGACCTGGCCGGCGAGCACGACGGCCCGTTCCAGGCGGCCGAGGTCCTCGCGGCCGGGACCGCCCCGGCGGGCCTCGTCGAGGAGGGCGTCGAAGCGGGCGGGCGGGGCCTGCCGGGCGAGGAGTTCGAGGACCGTGAGCAGCGCGTCGGCACCACCGGCTCCGTCGGCGCCGTACGTGGTCATGGTCCAGTCCCCCGTATGTCGAGCGAAATAGGGCACCTCGGAGGAAACCCGTCCTGCCCGCCGAAACTAATTCGGCTTCGGAAGCCGGTCAACGGTGAGTTGCGGCACTTCATTCCCTCCGGTGCCGGGGAGGGGCCGGGTGGCGGTCGGCCGTCGGCCGTCCGGTGGTCGCCCGGCGCCGGCCGCCCGGGGCTGACCGGCCGTCAGCCGAAGGAGCCCGCGGGGACGAGGCGGGGGCGGGGCGGGGAGTACTGGGTGGGGACCCGGAGGCCCAGGGCGGGGCGCTCGCCGGTGTGCCGCACGGCCAGGACCGAGCGCTGGAGGCGCCGCAGCCGCGCCGAGGGCTCCGTGCCGCTCTCGGCCTTGAGGGCGAGGCGCAGCCGCTCGTACACGGTGAGGGCCTCGTCGTGCCGGCCGCAGCGCAGCAGGGCGACCATGAGGTGGGCGTGGAGCGGCTCGTTGGCGCGGTAGCGGGCGACGAGTCCGGTGAGCTCCGGGACGAGTTCGGCGTGCCGGCCGAGGCCGAGCTGCGCTTCGAGCCACTGGTCGAGGACGCTGAGCCGGGAGGTTTCGAGGCGCTCGATCTCCCTGCGGAGGCGGGGGCCCGCGGCGACGCCCGCGTACGGGTCGCCGCGCCACAGGGCCAGGGCCTCGCCGAGGCGGAGCGCGGCGCGCTGGAGGTCGCCGGCCTCCATGGCCCGGTAGCCGGCCCCGGCCGCGCGCTCGAACTGCCAGACGTCGTGGGCGCCGCCGCCGGTGTCGAGCCGGTAGCCGCCGGGCTGGGAGACGAGGACCGCGTCGGCGGTGCGCCGGTCGGACCAGCCGGCCCGCGGGTCGGCGGGGCCGGTCGCGCGCAGGGCGTCGTCGACGAGGGCGCGCAGCCCGGCTATGTGGGCCTGGAGCTCCGCGCGGGCGCCGCGCGGCGCGCCGGACGGCCACAGCTCCTCGGTCAGGACCGTCACGGGGACGACCTGGTCGGCACTGGCCGTGAGCAGGGCGAGGAGCTGTCGGGGCGCGGCCGCCGTCGGGGTGATCGACACCCCGTTCTCACGTACCGACAGCCCCCCCAGGATCCGGACGTCCACCTTGCCCCCTCAGTGCCTGTGCGGTGTCTGCGCGCGGGATGACTCTCGATGATTAGAAAAGACCCCCGTAGGCATGTCAATAAGAAACCGGAGGGTACGGAATCACCTCCCTGGATATCAGGGTGATCCACCCTCTTTGTCCGTATTTAGGCGCATCAAGTTTCTGCCAGTGACTGATAATCGACCCGTGGCGAAAGTCTGTTTCCGGACTCGGGGGTATGCTTTTGGGGGTCCTTCGCGGGGAGCGGAGGCGTCCCGACCCACGACTTCACGCCACAAACAGACGCTCCGGTACGGTTCCGGACCGGACGGGACGGATGTTTCGGGCGGCCTCAGAGCACGGCGGCGGCGGTGAGCAGGCCGAACGAGACGGTGATCAGGGCCGTGCGGGCGCGGTGGAAACCGTTCCACCGGTCCTCGAAGGCGGCCCGGGCCGCCGAGGGGTCGCCCCCGGGGTCGCGCGCCAGGGCGTTGTTGAGGGGGATGTTGCCGCCGAGGGTGACCAGGTGGTTGAGGACCGCGCACACGAGCCCCGCGAGGACGCACCACTTCTGCGCGTCGGTGCGCCCGGCGACGGGGACGAGGAACGCGGCGGCGGGGAAGACGATCACGCCGAGGAAGACGGTGAGGAACACGGCCCTCGGCACGTACTCGTTGATCCGGCGCATCGCCGTGACGAACCCGTCGTCCGTCAGACGGGCGAGCGCGGGCATGACTCCGGTCAGGAAGACCAGCATGAAACCGGCGTAGAGACCGGTGCAGACGACGGCGAGGGCGAGCAGCAGGGTGGCCATGGGCCATTCTGTCCCGCTGCCCGCCCCGGGCGTCAGGTGTGTGCGCGGCGGTGTTCCCCGGCCCGCGCGCCGGGCACGTGCTTCAGGCGTGTGTGCGGCGGTACTTCCCGGCCCGCGCGTCGGGCGCGTGCGTCAGGCGTGTGCGTCGGACGCGTGTGGGCGGCGATGCCTCCCGCCCCGAGCGTCAGGCGTGTCCGTCAGCTGTACGGGTCGCCCGACCGCAGCTCCCCCTCCCCCGGCCGGCCCGGCTCCGACGGTTCCTCCGACGGACCGCGCAGGGTCTCCGCCCTCCGTACCGACTCGGCGAGTTCCCGCACCACCGCCGAGCCGGACCGCCCGGCGATCGCGTCGGCGCGCGCCGCGAGCGTCCCGAGCCCCGGCGCCCCCGGGAGCGCGCCGCCCCGCAGGGCGTCCGCGAAGTAGGCGGCGACGGCGGTCAGTTGCAGGCTGTCGTGGCCGGGGCCCCAGATGTCGGCGGTCAGGGCGCCGGTCGCGACGGTGCCGGAGCGCTCGCGCGGGGCCCGGGTGGCGGGGTCGAGCCAGCGCACGGTGGCGGTGGCGACGGTCCCGGTCGCACCGGGCCTGGTCCTGACCGCGTACAGCGCGGTGACCGTGTGGCCGGCCCCGATCTCGCCGCCGTCCACCCGGTCGTTCCGGAAGTCCTCGTCCGCGACCTCCCGGTTCTCGTAGCCGATCAGGCGGAACTTCTCGACGGTCCGCCGGTCGAAGGCGACCTGCGCCTTGGCGTCGCGGGCGCGCAGCTCGACGTGGGCGGGGAGCTGGTCGACGAAGACCTTGCGGGCCTGCGCCGCGTTGGAGACGTACGTCGTCTGGCCGTCGCCCCGGTCGGCGAGCCGCTCCATGAACGCGTCACCGAACTCGCTGCCGACCCCGACGCCGAAGAGGGTGATCCCGTACTTCCGGCGCTCCTCGCCGATGCGGGCGAGGATCGTCTCCGCCTCGGTGGAGCCGGTGTTGGCGAGCGCGTCGGAGAGCAGGACGACCCGGTTGGTGGCGCCCTCGCGGTGTCCGGCGACGGCGGTGTCGTAGCCGGTGCGGACGCCGGCCTCCACGTTGGTGGACGCGCTGGTGGCCAGGGAGCCGACCACCTCGCGGATCCGGCTCCGGGCCTCCCCGACGCGGGTCATGGGGAGCCGGGTCTCGGCTTCGGAGCTGAAGGTGACGAGCGCGATCGAGTCGTCGTCGCGGAGTTCGCCGACGAGCAGTCCGAGGGACTCCTTGACGAGGTCGAGCCGCCCCGGCTCGTCCATGGAGCCGGAGACGTCGACGACGAAGGTGAGGGCGGCGGGCGGGCGTTCGCCGCTCCGGTCCGCGCCCCGGGTGGCGAGGCCGACCCTGACCAGGGACCAGCCGTCCCGGCCGGTGCGGGCGCCGTCGAGGGTGACGCTGAAGCCGTCGTCGGCGGGGCGTTCGTAGTTCGGGCGGAAGCTGTTGACGAACTCCTCGGGGCGCACGGTCGCCGGGTCGGGCAGCCGCCCGTCGGCGAGGGCGCGGCGGGCGTACCCGTACGAGGCGGTGTCCACGTCCAGGGCGAAGGTGGACAGGTAGTCGGGTGCGGGCGACGGGGACCGCTGCTCGCCCTCCTCGGGGCCGGCCGTCCCGGTGCGTCCGCCGTCGGGGGCGGCCGGGGCGGTGCGTCCGCCGTCGGGCGGGGCCGGGGCGGTGCGTCCGCCGTCCTTCGCGCTCCGGTCGGCGGTGCCCCCGTCGCCGGACGCGCCGCAGCCCGCGAGGACGATTCCGGCGGCGAGCAACCCCGCGATCACGGCCGGGACCCGGGTCCGGCGGGACCGGGTCCCCCTCGTCTCGTTCCGTTCCATTCCATCTCCCCCTCTTCGTAAGGCACTTGTGAATGTGACGAACCGGGGCCCCGAAAAGAGCAGTCGAAGGGGTTGCGGATGGATCTCGATGCGGCAACGGCGACACGGGTGAACTCCGGTGGCATGGATTCGCCATCCTTCTCAACAGGGGTTGTCACCGTGTGCAGTCACATGCGTACATGGAGTGGACATCGATCGGCGGGGGTGGTCAGCGGTGGCAGAGAGCGCGGGCTCCGTGATGCTCGCCCGTTCGGCGATGAACCGGGCCGCGACCGAGGGACAGCGGCCCATGGGGCGCCCGGTCCGGGGCGCGCGGCGCATCAGTGCCGCGCTCGCCGGGCTGGCCGCCTCCACCCGGCACGAGTTGCTGACCTTCGACGACCCGGTTGCGTCCGCGGGCTACGCGATCCCCGAGCCGTTCCTGGAGCTGGCGGGAGCGTGCATGCGGGCCGCGGCGGAGCGGGCCGACGAGGTGCGGAGGATCGTCCCGCGGCACGCGCTGCCCCGGCTCGGGGAGGGGCTGCGGATCCCCGGGCAGGCCCGGCTGGTGGAGGCGATCCCGTTCAAGATGATCCTCGTCGACCGGACGGTGGCGGCGATCCCGCTCGATCTGGAGCTGCTCTACAACGGGCTGCTGCTGATCCGCGACCCCGTGGTGGTGCAGGCCCTCGTCCGGCTCCACCACGTCTGCTGGGCACTGGCCGAGGACCCGGCGGCCTGCGCGGTGCCGTCCCCGTCGCCGCCGCCGGACGACCTGCCGCCCCAGCTGCGGCCGGTGCTCGACGCCCTCCTCGCGGGGCTCACGGACGAGACCGCGGCGGCCCGGCTCGGCATGTCCGCGCGGACCTACAGCCGGCGGGTCGGCGAGCTGATGGCGGCCCTCGGCACGACGAGCCGCTTCCGCGCGGGTGCGGAAGCGGCTCGCAGGGGGTGGTTGTGAGGGTCGTTCACCCCGTCAGGACACGATGTCCTTGCGGGCGAAGCCCCGGAAGGCGAGGGCGAAGAGGACCAGGGCGTACGTCAGGGAGATCGCCGTGCCCTTCACCATGCCGCCCCACTCCAGCTGGGGCTGGAGCGCGTCGATCCAGGCGAACTGCCAGTGCGCGGGCAGGAAGTCGCGCCAGTCGCCGAGCGCGGTGACGGCGTCCAGGACGTTGCCGACGATGGTCAGGCCGACGGCGCCGCCCACCGCGCCGAGCGGGGCGTCGGTGCGGGTGGACAGCCAGAAGGCGAGCCCGGCGGTGACCAGTTGGGAGGCGAAGACGAAGGCGACGGCGATCGCGATCCTCAGCAGGGCGTCCTCGGCCGGCACCGAGCCGCCGGTCGGCAGTCGGAGCGGCCCCCAGCCGTAGGCGACCGTGCCCGCCGTCAGGGCCACCAGCGGGAGGAGGAGCATCGCGGCCGCGCTGTAGCCGAGCGCGACCGCCAGCTTCGAGGCGAGGAGCCGGGACCGGGGCACGGGCGCGGCAAGCAGGTAGCGCAGCGAGGACCAGCTCGCCTCGGAGGCGACCGTGTCCCCGCAGAACAGCGCCACGGGGATGACGAGCAGGAAACCGGCCGAGACGAAGAGGCAGGTGGCCGCGAAGTTGGCGCCCGAGGTCGTCGCCGTGTCGATCAGGGTGACGCGGCCGTCGCGGTCGTCGTCCCCGGCGCCGCCGATCGCGAAGGCCGCGATCAGGACGAACGGCAGGGCGACCAGGATCGCGCCCATCACCAGGGTGCGGCGGCGCTTCCACTGGCGCAGGACCTCGACGCGCAGCGGCAGGGTGCGTCCGGGCCGGTAGCCGGGGGCGGCCTCCGCCACGGTGGGACCCTCGGGCGGCAGGGTGCTGGGGGTGGTGCTGCTCATGCGGCTCCTCCTCCGATCAGGGTCAGGAACGCGTCCTCCAGGCGTCGGTGCGGCCCGACCCCGGTCAGCGGCACGTCCAGGCGGACGAGTTCGCCGATGAGGGCGGTCGCGTCGGCGCCGTCGAGCCGGACCAGGAGTCCGGCGTCGGTGCGGGCGGCCGAGCCGACGCCCGGCAGGGCGCCGATCTTCTCGACGAGGGCGTCCGGGAGGGCGGGGACGGGAGCGCCGTCGGGGGTGCGTTCGGCGAGGGTCACGAGGAGGGTGTCGCCGGAGCCGGTGATCTCCGCGACCGGGCCGGCCTGCACGAGCTGTCCCCGGTCCATGACGACGAGGTGGGTGCAGGACTGCTCGACCTCCGCGAGGAGGTGGCTGGAGACGATGACGGTGCGGCCCCCGGCCGCGTACCGGATCATCACCTCGCGCATCTCGCGGATCTGCGGCGGGTCGAGTCCGTTGGTCGGCTCGTCCAGGATCAGCAGGTCCGGCAGGCCGAGCATGGCCTGGGCGAGGGCGAGGCGCTGCCGCATGCCCTGGGAGTAGGTCCGCACGGCGCGTTCCAGGGCGCCGCCCAGGTTCGCGATCCGCAGGGCCTCGTCGACGTGGGCGTCCTCGGCGGGGCGGCCGGTGGCCTTCCAGTACAGGTCGAGGTTCTCCCGGCCCGACAGGTGCGGCAGGAAGCCGGCTCCCTCGACGAAGGCGCCGACGCGGGAGAGGACCGGGGCGCCGGGCCGGATCGCCTGGCCGAAGACCCGGATCTCGCCCTCGTCGGGGGCGATGAGGCCCATCAGCATGCGCAGGGTGGTGGTCTTTCCGGCGCCGTTCGGGCCGAGGAGGCCGAGGACCTGGCCCTGCTCGACCCGGAAGGAGAGGTCCTTGACGCTGTACCGCTCGCCGCCCTTGTACTTCTTGGAGAGTCCGGTGATCTGGAGCGGTACGGCGACGAGCTCCGGGTCGGGGGCGGGCGCGGCGGTCCGGCGCCGGGCCGTCAGGAGCAGCGCGACGGCGACGACGAGACCGATCAGCGGCAGGCCCCACACCCACCACGGCAGGCCGGCGGCCCGGGTGGTGAGGCCGGGCGCGGTGGGCACGGTCAGGGGTCCCTCGACGGCGACGGTGTAGGCGGCGGGGGCGACCGGGGAGGCGTAGCCGAGGTCGGTGGCGGCGACGACGAGCCGCAGCCGGTGTCCGGCCTCCACCTCGTGGTCGATCGCGGGCAGCGTCAGGGTGACGTCGCGGCCCGCCCGGGCGTCCTCGACGCGCACGGGGGCGACGAGCTGGGAGGGCAGCACCTGCTGCCGGCCGTCGGGGCCGACGTCGTACACCTTGGCGAAGAGGACGGCGGAGCCGTCGGCGGCGGTCGAGGTGACCTTGACGCGGACGGTCGGCGCGCCGGTGATCCGCAGCTCCTCCGTCTGCGGCTTCGCGTCGAAGCGGGCGTGCTGGCCGGGGAAGTCGAGGGAGAGGCCGACGCCGAGGGAGGAGAGGCCGGAGAGTCCGCCGCCGAGGCCGGGGACGGCGGAGACGGCGGGCGGCGCGGCGCCCGGCGGGTTGGCGAAGGTCTGCGGGGCACCGCCGAGGGGGACGGCCGCGGTGCCGGCGGTGAGGCCCGGGTAGCGGTCGGCGGTCGCGGCGCGCAGGGTCGCCCGGCCGTTGGTGGAGTCGACGCCGCCGGTGCGGCTGACGCGGAAGGCGGGGCCGGTGTCGGCGGAGGCGTCCCGCTTCAGCCAGCGGTCGAACCAGGCGCCGACGCGCCGCTCGACGCGCTCGGTCTCCTGGTCGCCGCCGTCGTGGCCGCCGGCGGTCCAGTCGACGGCGACGGGCGCGCCGTTGGCGGCGATGGCGCGGGCCATGGCGTCGGACTGGGCGAGGGTGAACAGCGAGTCGGAGCGGCCCTGCACGAGGAGCGCGGGCACCTTGATCCGGTTGCCGACGGCGGAGGGGCTGCGGGCTTCGAGCAGGGCGCGGGCGGCGTCGTCCGGCTTCCCGGAGACGGCGACGCGCTGGTAGAGCGAGCACAGCTCGGCGGTGAACCGGCCGCAGGCGGGGGGCTTCCCGGGAGCGGGGGCCCTGCCGGCCGCGGCGGGAGCCTTCCCGCCTCCGGCGGCGGTGGCTCCGCCGGACGCGGGGGCGTCACCGGGGGCGGGGGTCTCACCGGTGGCGGGCCCGTCGCCCGCGCCCGGCCCGATCCCGGCGCCCGCGCCGTTCCCGGCGGAGAAGAAGATCCCGGCCCAGAGCTTCTTGAAGACGCCGTTCGGGAAGAGGGCGTCGGCGAGGTTCCAGTACGTGATCCGGGGGGCGATCGCGTCGACGCGCGGGTCGTGCCCGGCGGCGAGCAGGGAGACCGCGCCGCCGTAGGAGGCGCCGCTGACGCCGACGCGCGGGTCGCCCGCCTTGTCGAGGAGGACCTCGGGCCGGTCGGCGAGCCAGTCGATCAGCCCGCTGACGTCCTTCACCTCGTGCTCGGGGTCGTTGAGTCCGATCTCGCCCGTGGAGGCGCCGAAGCCGCGGGCGGACCAGGTGAGGACGGCGTAGCCCTCGCGGGCCAGGCCCTCGGCCTGGGCGCGGACGTCCTCCTTGGAGCCGCCGAAGCCGTGGCCGAGGAGGACGGCGGGCCTGCGCCCGTCGCCGTCTCCGGTGAAGTACGAGGTGTCGAGCCGTACGCCGTCGACGTCGAGCGTCCGGTCCGCGCGGTGCACGGGCGGTGGATCGTCCGAGGCGACGGCGGTCCAGGTGCCGGCACCCGCGAGGACGGTGAGCGCGGCGGTGACCGCGGCCCACCGGGGAAGTCGGAGTCGCATGGTCCCGAGCCTAAGCGGGCCCGCCGCGGACCACGGCTCCCGAAAGGCGGAGGTCCCGCACCTCCTGGGGTCGTACGGAGCACGGTCCGCGTACAGCGGGCGCAGTACGCGGGGGCGGTACGCGGGGGCGGTACGCCGATCGGACCGGACCGGGGGGCGGCGTCCGGCATGATCGGCGGGACGCACACCCCCAGGTCCCATGGAGGAGACGTGATCGAGATCCGGCGGGCGACGACGGCGGCCGAGCTGCTCGCGGCGGAGCACCTCTACGACGGCCCGGCGCGGGAGGAGTGGGCGGACCGCTTCCTGGCGGCGCCGGGGCACCTGATGCTCATCGCCTACACGGAGGACGGCTTCCCGGCCGGCTTCGTGTCCGGGATCGAGATGACCCACCCGGACAAGGGGACGGAGATGTGCCTCTACGAACTGTCCGTGGACGAGGGCCACCGGCGGCGCGGCACGGGCCGGGCGCTGACGGAGGCCCTGCTCGCGGCGGCCCGGGAGCGCGGCTGCCGGGGCGCCTGGGTGGGCGTGGACACGGACAACGACCCCGCCCTCGCGACCTACCGCGCGGCCGGTGCGGCGGACGAGGGGGTGTTCGCGATGCTGGGCTGGACCCTGCCGGCCGGGGAGGCGGCGCCTCCGGCCCGAGCCGACGGCGACGGGGCGCGGCGGTGATCGGCGGGGCGGCGACCGGCGCGGCAGTGGGTCGCGGCAGTGGCCGGTGCGGCGGCGACCGGCGCGGCAGTGGGTCGCGGCGGTGATCGGCGCGGTAGTGGGTCGCGGCGGTGATCGGCGCGGTAGTGGTCGGTGCGGTAATAGTCGGTGCGGCAGCGGTCGGCGCGGTAATGGTCGGTGCGGCAACGGCCGGCGTGGCGGTACGGGGACGCGGTGGATGTTCCTCCGCCCCGTCCCCGTACCGCCGGGCTCAGGCCCCGACCCTCAGCACGGCCTTCCCCGTGTTCTCGCCGGCTTCGAGGATCCGCTGCGCCTCCGGCGCCCCGGTCAGGTCGTACTCGGCCGTGATGTCGATCCGTACGGCTCCGGACCCGGCCAGGCGCAGTGCCGCGAGGGCGTGGCGGCGGACGGCGCCGGGGTCGCGGCGGGAGAGGTCGCCGATGTTGTAGCCCCCCAGGACGCGGTTGTTCTTCCACACCGGGAGGACCGGGAGGCTCAGGTCGGGGTGGCGGGCCGCCTCGCCGTAGACCAGGACCCGGCCGAACGGGGCCAGGATCTCGAAGCTCGCCAGGCGGGTGGGGCCGCCGACCGGGTCCAGGACCAGGTCCACGCCCCGCCCGGAGGTCGCCTCCCGCACCGCGTCCGCGAAGCCGTCCCGCAGGAAGACCTCGTCATAGCCGAAGCGGGCCGCGTACTCCGCCTTCCCCTTCGTGCTCACGGTGCCGTACACCGCCGCCGCTCCCAGCGACCGGGCGAGCTGCGCCGCCGCCGAGCCGACCCCGCCCGCCGCCGCGTGCACGAGGACCGTGTCCCCCGGGGCGATCCGGCCCGCCCCGGCCAGCACCCCGTACGCGGTCGTCAGGACGAGGGTCGCGGCACCGGCCGTGCGCAGGTCCAGGCCCGTCTCCGCCAGGGAGAAGACGAACTCCGCCGGTGCCACCGCGTACTCCGCGTAGCCACCGCCGTCGGTGAGGTACGCGGCGACCTCCTCGCCGAGCGCGAGGCCCGTCACGCCCTCGCCGAGCGCCGCCACCGTCCCCGACGCCTCCAGGCCGGTCACCGTCTCGCCCTCGGGCGCGCCGAAGTCGCCCAGTCGGTGCTGCACCTCGCCGTAGTTGACCCCCGCGTACGCCACCCGGATCAGCACCTCGCCCGGCCCGGGCTCCGGCGCGGGCAGCTCCACCGGGCGCAGGACCTCCGGTCCGCCGATCTCCTTGAACGCGACCGCCTTCATCCGTCTCCCCCTGTACGGGCGCCCCGCGACCGCCGGCCGCTCGCGCACGTGATCGTCTCCGGTGCTTCCGATCGCCGGAACCGTCGGCCGGGGCGCCGTATTCCCCTGCCGGGTAGGGCGGTTGGCGTGGTGACCGGGAACGCCGACGGCCCCCGGGGCGCGGGTGCGCTCCGGGGGCCGTGCGTCCGGGATGTCCGGGACGTCAGTGGTTGCGCGGGAAGCCCAGGTCGACGCCGGCCGGGGCGTCGGACGGGTCGGGCCAGCGGGTGGTGACGACCTTGCCGCGGGTGTAGAAGTGCACGCCGTCGTTGCCGTAGATGTGGTGGTCGCCGAAGAGCGAGTCCTTCCAGCCGCCGAAGGAGTGGTAGCCCACCGGGACCGGGATCGGGACGTTGACGCCGACCATGCCGGCCTCGACCTCCAGCTGGAAGCGGCGGGCCGCGCCGCCGTCGCGGGTGAAGATCGCGGTGCCGTTGCCGAACGGCGAGGCGTTGATGAGGGCGAGGCCCTCCTCGTACGTCTCCGTGCGCAGCACGCACAGGACCGGGCCGAAGATCTCGTCCCGGTAGGCCTTGGCCGTGGTGGGGACGCGGTCCAGGAGGGAGAGGCCGATCCAGTGCCCGTCCTCGTGGCCGTCGACGGTGTAGCCGGTGCCGTCGAGGACGACCTCGCAGCCCTCGTCCGCCGCGCCGTGCACGTAGGAGGCGACCTTGTCGCGGTGGGCGGCCGTGATGAGCGGGCCCATCTCGGAGGTGGGGTCGGTGCCGGGGCCGATCTTGATCTTCTCGGCGCGCTCGCGGATCTTGTCCACCAGCTCGTCCGCGATCGAGCCGACGGCGACGACCGCCGAGATCGCCATGCAGCGCTCGCCGGCCGAGCCGTACGCCGCCGAGACGGCCGCGTCGGCCGCCGCGTCGAGGTCGGCGTCCGGGAGGACCAGCATGTGGTTCTTGGCGCCGCCGAGCGCCTGGACGCGCTTGCCGTTGGCGGAGGCGGTGGTGTGGATGTGCCGCGCGATCGGGGTGGAGCCGACGAAGGAGACCGCCGCCACGTCCGGGTGCTCCAGGAGCCGGTCCACGGCCACCTTGTCGCCGTGCAGGACGTTGAAGACGCCGTCCGGCAGACCGGCCTCGGCAAGCAGCTCGGCGATCTTCAGGGACGGGGAGGGGTCCTTCTCGCTCGGCTTGAGGACGAAGGTGTTGCCGGTCGCGATGGCGATCGGGAACATCCACATCGGCACCATGGCCGGGAAGTTGAACGGCGTGATGCCGGCGACGACGCCGACCGGCTGGCGGATGGACGCCACGTCCACGCGGTTCGACACCTGGGTGGAGAGCTCGCCCTTGAGCTGGGTGGTGATGCCGCAGGCCAGGTCGACGATCTCCAGGCCGCGGGCGACCTCGCCGAGCGCGTCGGAGTGCACCTTGCCGTGTTCGGCGACGATCAGCTCGGCGATGGCGTCGCGGTTGGCGTCGAGCAGCGCGCGGAACTTGAAGAGGATCGTGGTGCGCTGGGCCAGCGAGGAGGTGCCCCAGGTGGCGAAGGCGGCCTTGGCGGCGGCCACCGCCGCGTCGACCTCCTCGACGGAGGCGAGCGCGACCCGGGTGGTCACGGCGCCGGTGGCCGGGTCGGTGACCGGACCCCAGTTGCCCGACGTGCCCTCGACGGTCTTGCCACCGATCCAGTGGTCGACGGTCTTGACGGTGTTCGTCATGACGAAATGCTCCTTCAGAGATGGCGGCGTCGGGCGGTGACGTGCCGGTCGTACTCCTCCCGGGCCTTGACCGCCGACGGGCGGGTCGAGGTCTCGGCCACGGGCACATCCCACCACGCCGCGGCCGGGGGCGGGCCCGACACTGTGTCGGGCGTTTCGGTCTCGACGTAGACACATGTGGGAACGGTCGCCGTCCGTGCCTCCGCGAGGGCTTCCCGCAGGTCACGGACGGTGCGGGGGCGCAGCACCCGCATGCCGAGGGAGGCGGCGTTGGCGCCGAGGTCGACGGGGAGCGGCGGTCCGGTGAATCCGCCGTCCGCGTCCCGGTACCGGTAGTCGGTGCCGTACCGCTCGGCGCCGACGGCCTCCGAGAGGCCGCCGATCGAGGCGTACCCGTGGTTCTGGAGGACGACCAGCCTGAGCGGCAGGCGCTCCTGCACGGCGGTGACGATCTCGGTGGGATTCATCAGGTACGTCCCGTCGCCGACGAGCGCCCAGACGGGCCGGCCGGGGGCGGCGAGGAGGACGCCGATCGCGGCGGGGATCTCGTATCCCATGCAGGAGTAGCCGTACTCGACGTGGTACTGGTCGGCGGAGCGGGGCCGCCACAGCTTGTGGAGGTCGCCGGGGAGCGATCCGGCGGCGTTGATCAGGATGTCGCTCGCGTCGACCAGGGTGTCGAGTGCGCCGAGGACCTGGGTCTGGGTGGGGCGGGCGGCCTCGTCGGGGACGGCGTACGCGGCGTCGACCCGCTGCCGCCAGTCGCGCTTGGAGGCCGCCCACTCCTCCGGGTCCCGCGACCGGTGGCCGCCGAGCGCCCCGGTGAGGGCGGTCAGGCCCTCGCGGGCGTCGGCGACGAGCGGCAGCGCGGCCTGCTTGTGGGCGTCGAAGCCGGTGACGTTGAGGTTGAGGAAGCGGGCGCCCCCGGGGAAGAGGGTCCCGGAGGCGGTGGTGAAGTCGGTGTACCGGGTGCCGACGCCGATGACGAGGTCGGCGGTGCGGGCCAGGGCGTCGGCGGTCTCCGTACCGGTGTGGCCGACGCCGCCGACGTCGCAGGGGTGGTCGTACGGCAGGACGCCCTTGCCGGCCTGGGTGGTGGCGACGGGCAGCCCGGTCCGCTCGGCGAAGGTCCGCAGGGCCTCCTCGGCGCCGCTGTACCGCACCCCGCCGCCCGCGACGACCAGGGGCCGTTCGGCGGACCGCACGGCCCGTACGGCCGCGTCGAGTTCGTCCCGGTCGGGGCGGGGGCGGCGGACGCGCCAGGTCCGCTCGGCGAAGAACTCCTCGGGCCAGTCGTACGCCTCCGCCTGCACGTCCTGGGGCAGGGCGAGGGTCACGGCGCCGGTGGCGGCCGGGTCGGCGAGGACCCGCACGGCTTCGAGGGCGGCCGGGACCAGGGCCTCGGGGCGGACGACCCGGTCGAAGTACGCCGAGACGGGCCGCAGGCAGTCGTTGACGGACACGTCCCCCGCGTACGGGAGTTGGAGCTGCTGGAGGACGGGGTCGGCGGGGCGGGTCGCGAAGGTGTCGCCGGGGAGGAGCAGGACGGGGAGGTGGTCGATCGTGGCGAGGGCGGCGCCGGTGACGAGGTTGGTGGCGCCGGGGCCGATGGAGGTGGTGACGGCGTGCGCGGAGAGCCGGTTCGACTGCCGGGCGTAGCCGACGGCGGCGTGCACCATGGCCTGCTCGTTGCGGCCCTGGTGGAAGGGCATGGCGGCGGGGTCCCCGGGCCGCGCGGCGCTCTCCACGAGCGCCTGGCCGATCCCGGCGACGTTCCCGTGGCCGAAGATCCCCCAGGTGGCGGCGATCAGGCGGCGGCGCTCGGCGTCGCGCTCGGTGTACTGGGTGGCGAGGAAGCGGACGAGGGCCTGGGCGGTGGTGAGCCGGACGGTGCTCATGCGCGCCTCCGCGTGCGCTCGGGGGTCGGGCGTGCACCGCTCATGCGTGCCTCCCCGTGTGCTGCGGGGCCGGCCGGACGCCGCTCATGCGTACCCCTCCGTGTGCTCCGGGTGGAAGCTGATCCTCCACTCCCGTTCGGGCCCGGGGCCCGCCATGACGTTGAGGTAGTAGAGGTCGTGGCCCGGCTGGGCGATCGAGGGGCCGTGCCAGCCGTCGGGGACGAGGACGGCGTCGCCGTCGCGGACCTCGGCGAGCAGGTCGGCGCCGCCGGGCCGGGAGGGCGAGATCCGCTGGTAGGCGAGGCCGTGCGGACCCTCGACCTCGTAGTAGTAGATCTCCTCCAGGACGGATTCGGCGCCGGGGCGGTGCTCGTCGTGCTTGTGCGGCGGGTAGGAGGACCAGTGGCCGCCGGGCGTGACGACCTCGACGGCGATGAGCCGGTCGCAGCCGAAGGCGCCGGCGGAGGCGAAGTTCCGCACCTCGCGGGCGCGGTCGCCGCTGCCCCGGGTCTCGACGGGAACCTCCGGCGCGGGGCCGTAGCGGGCGGGGAGTCGTCGCTCGCACTTCGCTCCTGCCAAAGCGAAGCGGCCCCCCGCGCCGGAGGCGATCTGGGCGTGGGCGTCGCGCGGTACATAGGCGAAATCGGTCACTCCGTCGAACACGCTCGCGCGGCCCCGGAGTTCGAAGATCCCACCGTCGACGCGCACGCTACAGGCACCGGCGAGGGGAAGCACGGTCCATTCGGAATCCCCGCTCGCGAAGGAGTGGAGCTCCCCCGGCCCGAGGGTGAGCACGCGGAGCGCGGAGTACGTCCATCCGGCCCGCTCGGGGTCGACGTCGACCGCGTACGGGCCCCGGGCGGCGGTCCCGGCGGGAAGGTGGAGGGAGGCGGGGCGGGCGGCGCGGCGGGCGTCGGGGTGGGCGTCGGGGGGCTCGGGGCTGGGGCTCATGGCGGACATCCCTACCCCTTTTCCGGAGGTGTTCGCGTACCGGTCGCACCCGTTCCGCCCGCGCCCGTGCCGCCCGCGCCCGCGCCGGTCGTTCCCGTTCCCCCCGCGCCCGTGCCGATCGTCCCCGTCCCCCTGGCCAGGGCCTCCGCGATCTCCGCCGGGTCCGGCATGGCGGAGGAGCAGGCGAGCCGGCCCGCGACGATCGAACCGGCGGCGTTGGCCCGGCGCAGGGCCTCTTCGAGGTCCGGGCCGGCGAGGAGGCCGTGGACGAGCGCCCCGCCGAACGCGTCGCCCGCGCCCAGGCCGTTGACGACCTCCACCGGCAGCGGCGGCACCTCGGCGCGGGTGCCGTCGGCGGCGAGCGCGAGGACGCCCTTCGGGCCCTGTTTGACGACGGCGAGCCGGACGGTGCCGCCGTCGGAGGCGAGCAGGGCGCGGGCGGCGGCCTCCGGGTCCCGCTCCCCCGTCGCGACCTCGCACTCGTCGAGGTTGCCGACGGCGACGGTGGCGTGGCGCAGGGCCTCGGCGTAGTACGGGCGGGCCTCGGCCGGGTCCGTCCAGAACATCGGCCGCCAGTCCAGGTCGAACACGGTGGTCCCTCCGGCGCCCCCGCCCCCGTCCCCGTCTCCGGCGCCGGACCTGGCCCGCAGCGCCTCCAGGGTCGCGGTGCGGCTCGGCTCGGCGCACAGGCCGGTGCCGGTGGCCCAGAAGACCCGGGCGGCGCGGATCGCTCCGAGGTCCAGCTCGTGCGGGTGGATCTCCAGGTCGGGGGCCTTGGGCAGCCGGTAGAAGTAGAGCGGGAAGTCGTCGGGCGGGAAGACCTCGCAGAAGGTGACGGGCGTGGGGTACGCGGCGGCCTCCGTCACCCAGCGGTCGTCCACGCCGAAGGCCTTGAGCTCCCGGTGCAGGAAGGTGCCGAAGGGGTCGGCGCCGGTGCGGGAGACGAGCGCGGTGCGCAGGCCGAGCCGGGCGGCGGCGACGGCCACGTTGGCCGGGGAGCCGCCGAGGAACTTGCCGAAGCTCTCGACCCGGTCGAGCCCGACGCCGGTCTGGAGCGGATAGAGGTCCACGCCGAGGCGCCCCATGGTGATCAGGTCGTACGGCTCCGTATCCACGCGCCTCCTTCCGTCCTCGGCCCCGTCCCCAGGTCTAATCCCCTACCCGGAGGGTGTCAACGACATGTCCGGACATACGGACCACCGGCGCGCTTGACGGTGTCCCCGGCCCCGGTCAGGGTGGCTGTCATGACGAAGCCGTCCCCGCAGCCGTCGTCCCGGCCTTCCACGCCGTCCCCGTCCTCGGCGCCCTCCCGGTCTTCGGCGCCCGCCGTGCCGTCCAGGATCCGGGTCGGGTCCGCCCCGGACTCGTGGGGCGTGTGGTTCCCCGACGATCCCCGGCAGGTGCCGTGGCAGCGCTTCCTCGACGAGGTGGCGGGCGCCGGGTACGAGTGGATCGAGCTCGGCCCGTACGGCTATCTGCCCACCGATCCGGCGGTGCTCGCGGAGGAGACCGCCCGGCGCGGTCTGCGGGTCTCGGCGGCGACGGTCTTCACCGGACTGCACCACGGCCCGGACGTCTGGGACCGGACCTGGGCGCACGTCGCCGAGAACGCGGCCCTGGCGCAGGCGATGGGGGCGCGCCACCTGGTCGTCATCCCGTCGTTCTGGCGGGACGACCGGACCGGCGAGGTCCTGGAGGATCCGGTCCTGACCGCCGCTCAGTGGCGGGACCTGACCCGGCTCACGGAGCGGCTGGGCCGGGAGGTGCGCGAGCGGTACGGGCTGCGGATCGTCGTGCACCCGCACGCGGACACGCACCTGGACGGCGAGGAGAGCGTGACGCGCTTCCTGGACGCCACCGACCCGGAGGCGGTCTCGCTCTGCCTGGACACCGGGCACTACGCGTACGCCGGCGGGGACAGCGTCGAGCTGATCGAGACCTACGGCGAGCGGATCGGCTACCTCCACCTGAAGCAGGTCGACCCGGCGGTCCTGGCGGAGGTGGTGGCCGCGGGGACGCCGTTCGGCCCGGCGGTGGCGCGGGGCGTGATGTGCGAACCGCCGTCCGGGGTGCCCGCCCTGGAGCCGGTGCTCGCCGCCGCCCGCGCCCTGGACGTGGACCTCTTCGCCATCGTCGAGCAGGACATGTACCCGTGCGATCCCGAGGTCCCGTACCCGATCGCCCTGCGCACCCGGCGCTTCCTCCGCTCCTGCGGGGTGTGACCGGGCCCGTACCGCCCGCCTACCGCACCGGTCCGGGGCGGCGCACGCGGACACACCGGCGGTCCGATGCGTCGCTTCCGTCACGTACGTCCCTTCTTCGTCACGCTTTTCTCCGTTACGCGGGCTTCCCGTCACAGGCGCGTGACAGCCGTTCCCCTCCTGTCTGAAGGGGTCGTTGCAGGGGGCACAGGCTCAGTGATCGCCGACGCCCACCCGCAGCGCCCCCGAACGGCACCCCCGCCGCCGCTGCGCGGTGCGCAGGGAGGTACCAGGCATGACGGACAAGAGGCTCTGGTCGTACAAGGACATCGCGGCGCACATCCGGGTGCAGCCGGACACCGTCCGCTCCTACCGGAAGCACGGACTGCTCCCGCCGCCCGACCACGTCGAGTCGGGCAAGCCCCTCTGGTACGCGGACACGATCCGCGCCTGGGTCGCGAGCCGCCCCGGCAACCGGAGCCGCCGCGACTGACCCCGTCCCCCGCCCACGCCCGACGCCGGGTCCCGGATCCCCCTCCGGGGCCCGGCGTCCTGTCGTGACGGGACCGGCGGGTGCGTGACGGGACCGGCCGTGCGCGTGACGGATTCAGCGGGTGCGTGACGGGATCAGCGGGCGCGTGACGGGATCAGCGGGCGGCGCTGTACTCCTTGTCCCTGCCGTCGGCGGTCTCCTCCGCGGCGGCGGGGCCGGCCGGGGCGTCCGACTCGCTGAGGCCGAAGCGGTCGTGGAAGCGGCGCAGCGGCCCCGGTGCCCACCAGGTGAAACGGCCGGTCAGCTTCATCACGGAGGGGACGAGGAGGCTGCGGACCACCATCGCGTCCATGAGGACGGCGAGGGCGACCCCGAGGCCGAGCATCTTGGTGTTGGTGACGCGGGCGGTGCCGATGGCGACCATGACGACGGCGAGGATGACGGCGGCGGCGGTGATCAGGCCGCCGGTGCGGCTCAGGCCGAAGCGGACGGAGTGCTCGTGGTCGCCGGTGGCGTCGTACTCCTCCTTGATCCGGGAGAGCAGGAACACCCCGTAGTCCATGGAGAGTCCGAAGGCCACGCAGAACATGAGCACGGGCAGGGTGGTCTCGATGTCGCCGGTGGGGGTGAAGCCGAGGAACCCGGCGAGGTGTCCGTCCTGGAAGACCCAGACGACGGCGCCGAACATGGCCGTGAGGCTCAGGGCGTTGAGGGCGACGGCCTGGACGGGGATGACGACGCTTCCGGTGAGCAGGAAGACCAGGAGCAGGGTGACGAGGACGATGGCGCCCGCCGCCCAGGGCAGCCGCTCGGCTATGGCGTCCTTGGAGTCGGCCAGGACGGCGGCCGGGCCGGTGACGGAGGTGTCGAAGGGCGCTTCGGCGGCCCGCAGCTCTCCGACGACCCGCTGGGCCCCGGCGCCGACGGCCTCGCCGTCGGGCACGACGGTGAAGTAGGCGCGGGCGGAGTCGCCGCTGCCGGCGGTGACCGGCCCGTCGGCCCGGCCGACGCCGTCGATGACCTCGATGCGCTCGCGGAAGGCCGCGTACTGGGCGGGGGTGGCCGGGCCCTCGGCGAGGACGGTGATCCCGCCGCCGGGGTCGCCGGGGAAGCCGTTCCGCAGCTCGTCCTGGACGATCCGGGAGGAGGCGGTGACGGGGAGCTGGCGGTCGTCGGCCGTACCGAACTTCACGCCGAGGAAGGGCAGTCCGAGGAGGACGAGCCCGGCGGTGGTGAGGACGGCGAAGACGGGCGCCCTGCGCATCACCAGGCCGGCGGCGCGCGCCCAGCCCGCGCCGGCGGCGTCCTTCCGGGGCTCCCGGCCGCGCCGGACCAGGCGCCGCAGGTCGAGGGCGTCGACCCGGTGGCCGAGCAGCACGAGGGCCGCCGGGAGCAGGGTGAGCGCGGCGGTGGCGGCGAGGAGGACGACCGCGATCCCGGCGTACGCGAAGGAGCGCAGGAAGTACTGCGGGAAGACCAGCATCGCGGCGAGCGAGACGGCGACGGTCAGGGCGGAGAAGAGCACGGTCCGCCCGGCCGTGCGCAGGGTGGTGCGGACGGCGGTGCGGGGGTCGGCGCCGGCGGCGAGCTCCTCGCGGTAGCGGCGGACGACGAACAGGGCGTAGTCGATGGCGAGTCCGAGGCCGAGCGCGGTGGTCAGGTTCTGCGCGAAGACGGAGACGTCGGTGAACTCGGTGAGGCCGCGCAGGATCGCGTTGGTGCCGAGGATGGCGACGATGCCGACGCCGAGGGGCAGCAGGGCGGCGACGGCGCTGCCGAAGACCATGACGAGCAGGACGAGGGTGAGGGGCAGGGCGATGAGCTCGGCCCGCAGCAGGTCCTCCTCGATGAGCGTCTGCATCTCGTGGCGGACGGCGAGCTCGCCGCCGAGCGAGACCTCGACGGGGCCGTGGACGCCCCGGTAGGCGGGGGCGATCCGGTCCAGGAGCTCCGCGGCCTCCTTCTCCTCGCCGGTGATCCGGGCGGCGATCACGGCCTTGCGGCCGTCCTCGGAGCGCAGCGCGGGCGAGCCGGTGGACCAGTAGGAACCGACGCCCTCGACGCCCGGCTCGGCGTCGAGCCGCTCGGCGAGCCGCCGGGCCTCGGCGGCGACGGCCGGCGCGTCGGTCCCGGCCGTGCCGGAGTCGACGAGAAGGAGCAGGTTCGGCCGGGAGCCGGGGAAGTGCCGCTCCAGGGCCTCGGACGCGTACGTGGACTCGGCGGCCGGGTCCTCCCAGCCGCCGCTGCCCATGCGGTCCGCGACCCCGCCGCCGGCCAGGACGGCGAGGGCGGTGAGCACGAGGGCCACGAGCAGGGTGAGCCGGGGCCGCGCGGTCACGAACCGCGTCCAGCCCCCGCCCCGGGGCCCGGCCGCCCCGCCGCTCCGGATCCCGCCCCCGGAGCCACCTCCGGACCCGCCTCCACCTGTGGTTTCTCCCCCGCCACCGGACCCGCCGGGTGCGGTTTTCTTGACTTCGGCCATGACGCGGTGTCCCCTTCACCTGACCCGTGCGCTCACGCTTCCCGGCAGGACGCACGGGTCCCCCATTGCCATAAACTGGCAAACACGAGCGATCACTCGCGTTTCTCAAGAATGCGAGCGACCTCTCGCATTTGTCAAACGGGTCGAGGAGAGCTGGGGACAGCCATGTCCGAAGAACCGAAGCCGCGCCGCCGCCAGGCGCGGGGCGAGCGCCGCATCGCGCAGTTGCTCCAGGCCGCCGCGGACGTCTTCTGCGCGAACGGCTACACGGCGACCAGCACCAACGCGATCGCCCGCGAGGCGCACGTCTCGCCCGGCACGCTCTACCAGTACTTCCCGAACAAGGAGGCCATCGCGATCGAGCTGGGCGGCCGCCTGCTGCACGACATGCGGGAGGCGCACGGCCAGGCGTTCACGGCGGAGAACCTCGCCCTGCCGCTGCCCGAGCTCCTGGACGCGGTCATGGACCCGCTGATCGAGTTCAACTGCGCCAACCCGGCCTTCCTCGCCCTGATGCACGGCTCCGAGGTCCCCGGCCGGATCGCCGAGGAGCACGACGAGTTGCACGCGACCCTGCTCACCCGGGTGGAGGGGGTGATCGGCCACTACGCGCCCGCGCTGTCCGCCGCCGAGCGGAGCCGGATCGCGGGGATGGCCTTCGCCGCCTTCAAGGGGGGCCTGAGCCTCGTCCTCGCCGCGCCCGAGGGGCCCGAGCGGGACGCCACGGTCGCCGAGCTGAAGACGCTCCTGCTGCGCTACCTCTCACCCCTGGTCGAGGAGCGGCCCGACGCGGCGGAGCCCGGGGCGACACGGTCCGGCGCGAGTGGAATTCATACCCCCTAGGGGTATAAGCTCGATCCCGTACGGCTCCGAACCCCACGAGGAGAACGCCATGGCCGCAGAGACGAAGAACGAACTCACCACCGTCTACCAGGTCAAGGGCATGACCTGCGGGCACTGCGAGGGCGCCGTCTCCGGCGAGATCTCCGGTCTCCCCGGCGTCACCTCCGCCACGGCCGTCGCCAAGACCGGCGAGGTCACCGTCGTCTCCGACGCCCCGCTCGACCGCGAGGCCGTGCGCGCCGCCGTCGACGAGGCCGGCTACGAGCTGGTCTGACCGCAGGCCGGCCACCGGCCGGCCCGACCGCCGGACCGCCGGCGCCCCGCGGGGTCGTACCGTTACCGGGTACGGCCCCGCTCCCGTTTGGAACCGCTGATGACGTCCACGATCACCGAGCTGACGATCGGTGGCATGACCTGCGCCTCCTGCGCCGCCCGCGTCGAGAGGAAGCTCAACCGGATGGACGGGGTGACCGCGACGGTCAACTACGCCACCGCGAAGGCACGGGTCGAGCACCCGTCGGACCTCCCGGTCGGCGAGCTGGTCGCCACCGTCGTGAAGACCGGCTACACCGCCGAGGAGCCCCCGCCGCCGGACCCCGGGCCCGATCCCGTACGGGAGGCCCCGGAGGACCCCGAGCTCGTCTCCCTCCGGCAGCGACTGACGGTCTCCGCCGTCCTCTCCGCGCCCGTGGTCCTGCTCGCCATGGTCCCCTCGCTCCAGTTCGACCACTGGCAGTGGCTCTCGCTCACCCTCGCCGCCCCCGTCGTCGTCTGGGGCGGGCTGCCCTTCCACCGGGCCGCCTGGACCAACCTCCGGCACGGCGCCGCCACCATGGACACCCTCGTCTCGGTCGGCACCCTCGCCGCCTTCGGCTGGTCCCTCTGGGCGCTCTTCCTCGGCGACGCGGGCATGACCGGCATGCGGCACGGCTTCGACCTCACCGCGGACCGCTCCGACGCCTCCTCCGCGATCTATCTGGAGGTCGCGGCCGGGGTCGTCGCCTTCATCCTCCTCGGGCGGTACCTGGAGGCCCGCGCCAAACGGAAGGCGGGCGCCGCGCTGCGGGCCCTGATGGACCTCGGGGCCAAGGACGTGGCCGTCCTCAGGGGCGGCGCGGAGGTGCGGATCCCGGTCGCCGGGCTGCGGGCCGGCGACCTCTTCGTCGTGCGCCCCGGGGAGAAGATCGCCACCGACGGCACCGTGACCGAGGGCGCGTCGGCGGTCGACGCCTCGCTGCTCACCGGCGAGTCGCTGCCGCTCGACGCCGTCCCCGGCTCGGCCGTGACGGGCGGCTGCGTCAACGTCTCGGGCCGGCTGGTCGTCGAGGCGACCCGGGTCGGCGCCGACACCCGGCTGGCCCGGATGGCGAGGCTCGTGGAGGAGGCGCAGAGCGGCAAGGCCGCCGTCCAGCGGCTCGCCGACCGGGTCTCGGCCGTCTTCGTGCCGGTCGTCCTGCTGATCGCGCTCGGCACCCTCGTCGGGTGGCTCCTGGCGACGGACGACCCGACGGCCGCGTTCACGGCCGCCGTCGCCGTCCTGATCATCGCCTGCCCGTGCGCCCTGGGCCTCGCGACCCCGACCGCGCTCCTGGTCGGCACCGGCCGGGGCGCCCAGCTCGGCATCCTGATCAAGGGCCCGGAGGTCCTGGAGTCCACCCGCCGGATCGACACGGTCGTCCTCGACAAGACCGGCACGGTCACCACCGGCCGCATGCGCCTGGCCGGGGTCCGGGTGTACGGCGGGACGTACGGCACCGAGGGTGCCGACGAGGACGGGCTGCTGCGGCTCGCGGGCGCCCTGGAGCACTCCTCCGAGCACCCGGTGGCCCGCGCGGTCGCGGAGGCCGCCGCCGAGCGGTGCGGCCCGCTGCCGGTGCCGAAGACCTTCGAGAACGTCCCCGGGCTCGGGGTGCGCGGCTCGGTCGACGGCCGGCTCGTCGTCGTCGGGCGCGCCGCCCTGCTCGCGGCGGAGGGGATCGAGGTGCCCGCGGCCTCCGAGCCCGGCGCGGTCCACGTCGCCTGGGACGGGGTGGCCCGGGGCACCCTGACCGTCGCCGACACCGTCAAGGACACCAGCGCCGAGGCGGTCGCCCGGCTGCGCGCCCTGGGGCTGCGGCCGGTGCTGCTCACCGGGGACCACCGGGCGGCGGCGGAGGCCGTGGCGGACGAGGTGGGCATCGACGAGGTGATCGCCGAGGTGCTGCCCGAGGGGAAGGCGGAGGTGATCCGGCGGCTCCAGGACGAGGGGCGGACGGTCGCCATGGTCGGGGACGGCGTGAACGACGCCGCCGCGCTCGCCACCGCCGACCTGGGCCTGGCGATGGGGACGGGCACGGACGCGGCCATCGAGGCGGGCGACCTGACCCTGGTCCGGGGCGACCTGCGGGTCGCGGCGGACGCCGTCCGGCTCTCCCGGCGGACCCTGGCCACGATCAGGGGGAACCTCGGCTGGGCCTTCGGCTACAACGTGGCCGCGCTGCCGCTCGCGGCGGCCGGACTGCTCAATCCGATGATCGCGGGGCTCGCGATGGCCTTTTCGTCCGTGTTCGTCGTGTCCAACAGCCTGCGACTCCGACGGTTCGCATGAGTTCACCTACACGTGATGCACAGGACCTTCACACCGAGACCTAGATCACAGATATTGTGGGGTAACCATCTGGGCTGTTCGTGGGTCTAAGTGGGCGATGCCGAGAACGTCTTGGGGGACGTTCATGGGATGTCTTGGGGGACGTCCCAGGCAAGCGTTGGCCGGGGCACGTGCACCGGGGAGCTTTGAGCGGCCCTCCCGTACGTACCCCGGCAGACCGCGTCGCGCCCGATCCGCGCAGCCACCGGCTGACGCCGGCAGACGCCCGGCCCGGATCCCGTGGGGGGAATCCGCACCGGGGGATATGGGAAGCGCCCCGCTCGCCGACCCGTGGGGGGATCGGGGAGCGGGGCGCTTCTCGCTTTCCGGTGTCCGGTGCGCCGCCGCGAAGGGCTAGCGGGCCTCGACCGGGACGAAGTCGCGCAGGACCTCGCCCGTGTAGATCTGGCGCGGGCGGCCGATGCGGGAACCCGGCTCCTTGATCATCTCGTGCCACTGGGCGATCCAGCCGGGAAGGCGGCCGAGCGCGAAGAGCACGGTGAACATCTCGGTCGGGAAGCCCATGGCGCGGTAGATCAGACCCGTGTAGAAGTCCACGTTCGGGTAGAGGTTGCGCGAGACGAAGTAGTCGTCGGAGAGCGCGTGCTCCTCCAGCTTGAGCGCGATGTCCAGGAGCTCGTCGGACTTGCCGAGCGCCGAGAGGACGTCGTGCGCCGCCGCCTTGATGATCTTGGCGCGGGGGTCGAAGGACTTGTACACCCGGTGGCCGAAGCCCATCAGGCGGACGCCGTCCTCCTTGTTCTTCACCTTGCGGATGAAGGAGTCGACGTCGCCGCCGTTGGCCTTGATGCCCTCCAGCATCTCCAGGACCGACTGGTTGGCGCCGCCGTGCAGCGGACCCCAGAGGGCCGAGATGCCGGCGGAGATCGAGGCGAACATGTTCGCCTGCGAGGAGCCGACCAGGCGCACGGTGGAGGTCGAACAGTTCTGCTCGTGGTCCGCGTGCAGGATGAGCAGCTTGTCCAGCGCCGAGACGACGACCGGGTCGAGCTCGTACTCCTGCGCCGGGACCGAGAAGGTCATGCGCAGGAAGTTCTCGACGTACCCGAGGTCGTTGCGCGGGTAGACGAACGGGTGGCCGATCGACTTCTTGTACGCGTACGCCGCGATCGTCGGCAGCTTGGCGAGCAGCCGGATCGTGGAGAGGTGGCGCTGCTCCTCGTCGAACGGGTTGTGGCTGTCCTGGTAGAAGGTGGACAGCGCGGAGACCACCGAGGACAGCATCGCCATCGGGTGGGCGTCCCGCGGGAAGCCGCGGAAGAAGTTCTTGACGTCCTCGTGGACCAGCGTGTGCTGCGTGATCTCGTTCTTGAAGGTCGACAGCTCGTCGACCTTGGGCAGCTCGCCGTTGATCAGCAGGTACGCCACCTCGAGGAAGGAGGAGCGCTCGGCCAGCTGCTCGATGGGGTAGCCGCGGTACCGCAGAATGCCCTGCTCACCGTCGAGGTAGGTGATCGCGGATTTGTAGGCGGCGGTGTTGCCGTATCCGCTGTCCAGGGTGACCAGACCGGTCTGGGCTCGGAGTTTCCCGATGTCGAAGCCCTTGTCACCGACGGTGCTCTCGACCACCGGGTAGGTGTATTCACCGTCCGCGTACCGCAGTACTACAGAGTTGTCGCTCACGTCATCCCTCACCGACGTAGTGCCTCTTCTTCGAGGTGCCCTGACTGTCTCTACCATCCCCCATTTGGCTCAGGAGAGTGCACTCGGGGTCGACCATTGGGCCAATTGGAGGCACTCAGTGCCGCCAACCTTCATATCCTGCCCCCTTCGCCCCGGTTCCGGTACCCCTCCGTGATCTTTCACACGAGGGCGGGCCCTGTGAGGCGGTGGGCGAGTGCGGTAAAGCGGCGGCCCGCCGAGACCGTGCGCACTGCCTGGGCGATCGCGCGGCGGGAGCCGACCAGGACGACCAGCTTCCGGGCCCGGGTCACGGCCGTGTAGAGCAGGTTCCGCTGGAGCATCATCCAGGCGCTCATCGTGACCGGAATCACCACCGCCGGATACTCGCTGCCCTGCGAGCGGTGGATGGTGACCGCGTACGCGTGGGCGAGTTCGTCCAGCTCGTCGAAGTCGTACGGCACCTCCTCGTCCTCGTCCGTCCGCACGGTCAGGCGCTGCTCGACGGGGTCCAGGGCGGTGACGACGCCGACGGTGCCGTTGAAGACGCCGTTGGCCCCCTTGTCGTAGTTGTTCCGGATCTGGGTCACTTTGTCACCCACTCGGAAGACGCGCCCGCCGAACCGCTTCTCCGGGAGGTCCGGACGGGCCGGGGTGATGGCCTGCTGGAGCAGTCCGTTGAGCGCGCCCGCGCCCGCCGGGCCCCGGTGCATCGGGGCGAGGACCTGGACGTCCCGGCGCGGATCGAGGCCGAACTTGGCCGGAATGCGGCGGGCCGCGACCTCCACGGCGACCCGGGCGGCGTCCTCCGTCTCCTCCTCGGCGAAGAGGAAGAAGTCCGGCAGGCCGTCGGTGCGCGGGGGCGTGCCGGCGTTGATCCGGTGCGCGTTGGTGACCACGCCGGACTGCTGGGCCTGCCGGAAGATCCGGGTCAGCCGGACCGACGGCACGGGGCTGCCCGGGGCGAGCAGGTCGCCCAGGACCTCGCCCGCGCCGACCGAGGGGAGCTGGTCCACGTCCCCCACGAGCAGCAGGTGGGCGCCGGGGGCCACCGCCTTCACCAGCTTGTTCGCCAGGAGGAGGTCCAGCATGGAGGCCTCGTCGACGACGACCAGGTCCGCGTCCAGCGGCCGGTCCCGGTCGTAGGCGGCGTCCCCGCCGGGCTTGAGCTCCAGGAGCCGGTGGACGGTGGAGGCCTCGGCGCCGGTCAGCTCCGCGAGGCGCTTGGCGGCCCGCCCGGTGGGGGCGGCGAGCACCACCCTGGCCTTCTTGGCGCGGGCCAGCTCCACGATGGAGCGGACCGTGAACGACTTGCCGCAGCCGGGGCCGCCGGTGAGGACCGCGACCTTGCGGGTCAGGGCGAGCCGCACGGCCTCCTCCTGCTCGGGCGCGAGGGAGGCGCCGGTGCGGGTCGCGAGCCAGGCCAGGGCCTTGTCCCAGGGCACGTCCCGGAAGGCCGGCATCCGGTCCTCCTCGGCCCGCAGCAGCCGGCGGAGCTGCCCGGCGAGGGACAGCTCGGCCCGGTGGAACGGGATCAGGTACACGGCGGTGACCGGCGTCCCCTCCGGTCCCGGCACGGTCTCCCGCACGACCCCCTCGGGGTCCTCGGCCAGCTCGCCCAGACACTCGATGACGAGGCCGGTGTCGACCTGGAGGAGCTTCACCGAGTCCGCGATCAGCCGCTCCTCGGGCAGGAAGCAGTGCCCCTGGTCGCTGGACTGCGACAGGGCGTACTGGAGACCGGCCTTCACCCGGTCGGGGCTGTCGTGCGGGATGCCGACGGACTGCGCGATCCGGTCGGCGGTGAGGAAGCCGATGCCCCACACGTCGGCGGCGAGCCGGTAGGGCTGGTTCCGCACGACGGAGATCGAGGCGTCCCCGTACTGCTTGTAGATCCGGACCGCGATGGAGGTGGAGACGCCGACCTCCTGGAGGAAGACCATCACCTCCTTGATCGCCTTCTGCTCCTCCCAGGCGGCGGTGATGTTCCTGGTCCGCTTGGGGCCGAGCCCCGGGACCTCGATCAGCCGCCCCGGGGCCTCTTCGAGGATGTCGAGGGTGTCGAGCCCGAAGTGCTGCGTGATGCGGTCGGCGAAGACGGGCCCGATGCCCTTGACCAGGCCGGAGCCGAGGTAGCGGCGGATGCCCTGGATGGTGGCGGGCAGGACGGTCGTGTAGTTCTCGACGGTGAACTGCTTGCCGTACTGGGGGTGGGAGCCCCAGCGGCCCTCCATCCGCAGCGACTCCCCCGGCTGGGCGCCGAGCAGCGCGCCGACGACCGTGAGGAGGTCACCGGCACCGCGCCCGGTGTCGACCCGGGCGACCGTGTACCCCGTCTCCTCGTTGGCGTAGGTGATCCGCTCCAGAACACCTTCGACCACTGCCGGACCGCGACCCTCGTTGGACATGTGTCGACCGTAGCGAAGAGGTCGGACATGGCGCGGACGAGCCTGTGGAGAACCGGCTGTTCCGGATGCGGGGAAGGCCGGGTTCCGGATGCCGGCGGTACGGACGGAACGTGGCGTTCGGGGAGGGCGCGGTCAGATCTCCGGGAAGCGCCGCAGCGTCTCCTCTCAGATCGCCAGGAAGCGCTCCAGCGTCTCCTCTCAGATCGCCAGGAAGCGTTCCAGCGTCTCCTCCAGGACCTCCGCGCCGTCCCGCGCCCACAGGTCGTCGTTGAAGAGTTCCACCTCCACCGGGCCCGTGTAGCCGTTCCGTTCCAGGAGGTCGGTCCAGGCGCGGAGGTCGATCGCGCCGTCCCCCAGCTGGCCCCGGCCGTTGAGGACGCCGGCCGGGAGGGGGGTGATCCAGTCGGCGAGCTGGAAGGAGTGGACACGGCCGGTCGCGGCCGCGCGTTCCACCGCCGCCGGGGCCCGGTCGTCCCACCAGAGGTGGTACGTGTCGACCACCACGCCCACCTGCTCGGCGGGGAACCGTTCCGCGATGTCCAGGGCCTGGTCCAGGGTGGAGACCGCGCAGCGGTCCGCCGCGTACATCGGGTGGAGGGGTTCGACGGCGAGGCGGACGCCCCGCTCCCCCGCGTACGGCGCCAGTTCGCCGATCGCCTCCGTGACGCGGGCCCGGGCGGCCGGGAGGTCGGGGAAGGCGGGGGTCAGGCCGCCGGAGACCAGGACCAGGGTGTCGGTGCCGAGGGCCGCCGCCTCGTCGACCGCCGCGCGGTTGGACACGAGCGGGTCGTCCGAGGTGAAGAAGCCGCCCCGGCAGAGGGTGGTGACCTCCAGGCCCGCCTCCCGTACGAGCGCGGCCGCCGCCTCCACCCCGTACTCCCGGACGGGTTCGCGCCACAGGCCGACGCCCCGGACGCCCAGGCGGACGCAGTGGGAGACGAGGTCGGGGAGGGAGAGCTGCCGGACCGTCATCTGGTTGACCGAGAAGCGCTCGGGGTTCACCGCGGGACTCCGTGGACCGTGAGGAGGGACCTCATCCGGGACTCCGCCAGCGCCGGGTCGGGGAACAGGCCGAGGCCGTCCGCCAGTTCGTAGGCGCGCGCGAGGTGCGGGAGGGAGCGGGCGGACTGGAGGCCGCCGACCATCGTGAAGTGGTCCTGGTGGCCGGCCAGCCAGGCCAGGAGGACGACGCCCGTCTTGTAGTAGCGGGTCGGGGGCCGGAAGAGGTGGCGGGAGAGCTCCACCGTGGGGTCCAGTAGCTCGCGGAAGGCATTCGTGTCGCCCGTGTCGAGGGCGCGGACCGCCTGCGCCGCCAGGGGGCCCAGCGGGTCGAAGATTCCGAGCAGGGCGTGGCTGAAGCCCTGTTCGTCGCCCTCGATCAGCTCCGGGTAGTGGAAGTCGTCGCCCGTGTAGCAGCGGACGCCGTCGGGGAGGCGGCGGCGCAGCTCGACCTCGCGCCGGGCGTCCAGGAGGGAGACCTTGACGCCGTCGACCTTGTCCGGGTGGGCCGCGATCACGTCGAGGAAGGTCTCCGTCGCCGCGTCGAGGTCGGCCGAGCCCCAGTAGCCGTCGAGCGCCGGGTCGAACATCGGGCCGAGCCAGTGCAGGATCACCGGTTCGGACGCCTGGCGCAGGAGGTGGCCGTAGACGTCGAGGTAGTCCTCGGGGCCCGTGGCGGTCGCCGCGAGGGCGCGGGAGGCCATCAGGATCGCCCGCGCGCCCGACTCCTCGACCACCGCGAGCTGTTCTTCGTACGCGGCGCGGATCCGCGGCAGCGTGCCGTGGGGCAGGTGGTCGGTGCCCGCGCCGCAGGCGATCCGGCCGCCGACGGCCCTCGCCTCGGCGGCCGAGCGCCGGATCAGTTCGGCCGCCCCCGCCCAGTCGAGTCCCATGCCGCGCTGGGCCGTGTCCATCGCCTCCGCGACCCCGAGGCCGTGGGACCAGAGGTGGCGGCGGAAGGCGAGGGTGGCGTCCCAGTCGACGGCGGCCGGGCCGTCGGGGGTGGTGTCGGCGTACGGGTCGGCGACGACGTGCGCGGCGGAGAAGACGGTGCGGGAGGCCGGGGGGCCGGCCGGGGCGAGCGCCAGGGGGTCGGTGCGGGGCTCGTGGGTCCGCAGACCGCCGTCGGGGCCGGGGAGGCGAATCGTCACGGGGTCACTTCCATGGTGTCGGTGCGGCGGTCGTCCGGCCGTGGCGCCGTCGTCACAGCGTCACCTCCGGGACCTCCAGGCGGCGGCCCTCGGCCGCCGACCGCAGGCCCAGTTCCGCGAGCTGGACGCCCCGGGCGCCCGCGAGGAGGTCCCAGCGGTAGGGCTCGTCGAGGACCACGTGGCGCAGGAACAGCTCCCACTGGGCCTTGAAGCCGTTGTCGAAGCCGGCGTTGTCCGGGACCTCCTGCCACTGGTCGCGGAAGGACTCGACGGCCGGGACGTCGGGGTTCCAGACCGGCTTCGGGGTGGCCGAGCGGTGCTGGACGCGGCAGCCGCGCAGTCCGGCGACGGCGGAGCCGTGGGTGCCGTCGACCTGGAACTCGACCAGCTCGTCGCGGTGGACGCGGACCGCCCAGGAGGAGTTGATCTGGGCGACGGCGCCGCCCTCCAGCCGGAAGATCCCGTACGCGGCGTCGTCGGCGGTGGCCTCGTAGGGCTTGCCGTGCTCGTCCCAGCGGCGCGGGACGTGGGTGGCGACGTGGGCGGTGACGGAGGTGACCCGGCCGAAGAGCTCGTGGAGCACGTACTCCCAGTGCGGGAACATGTCGACGACGATCCCGCCGCCGTCCTCCGCGCGGTAGTTCCAGCTCGGGCGCTGGGCCTCCTGCCAGTCGCCCTCGAAGACCCAGTAGCCGAACTCCCCCCGTACGGACAGGATCTCGCCGAAGAAGCCGCCGTCGATCAGGCGCTTGAGCTTGAGCAGGCCCGGCAGGAACAGCTTGTCCTGGACGACGCCGTGCTTGATCCCCTTCTCCGTGGCGAGCCGGGCGAGGTCGAGGGCCCCGGCGAGGTCCCCGGCCGTCGGCTTCTCGGTGTAGACGTGCTTGCCGGCGGCCACGGCCCGGCGGATCGCGTCGGCGCGGGCCGAGGTGACCTGGGCGTCGAAGTAGACGTCGACGCTCCCGTCCGCGAGGACCGCGTCGAGGTCGGTGGACCACTCGGTGAGGCCGTGGCGCTCGGCGAGGGCGCGCAGGGCGGGCTCGCGGCGGCCGACGAGGACGGGCTCGGGCCAGAGGACCTCGCCGTTCCCGAGGTCGAGGCCGCCCTGCTCGCGCAGGGCGAGGATCGAGCGGACCAGGTGCTGGCGGTGTCCCATGCGGCCGGTGACGCCGTTCATGGCGATGCGGACGGTCCTGCGTGTCACGGAGGGTTCCTCTCTCCGGGTGGTCCTTGCGCGGCGGGCGGGCCGTGCGTGGTGGGTGTTCACGTGCGGTGGATGTCCGTGCGTGGTGGATGTCCGTGCGCGACGGGTGGCACGTACGCGATAGAAAGCGCTTTCTACAGGGGAGGACGCTAGCCTGCCGACAACGCCGCCCACAAGGCCCCGGAGGTACGCACGCGATGACCGTCACCCTGGCGGACGTGGCCGCCCGCGCGCGGGTCTCCCCCGCCACCGTCTCCCGCGTCCTCAACGGCAACTACCCGGTGGCCGCGTCCACCCGGGAACGGGTGCTGCGGGCCGTGGCCGACCTCGACTACGTCCTCAACGGCCCCGCGAGCTCCCTCGCCGCCGCCACCTCCGACCTGGTCGGCGTGCTGGTCAACGACATCGCGGACCCCTTCTTCGGGATCATGGCGAGCGCGGCGCAGACCGCGATCGGGGCGGGCGCGTCCGGGCGGGGCGGCGGCGAGAAACTCGCCGTCGTCTGCAACACCGGCGGCTCCCCCGAGCGCGAGCTGACCTACCTCACGCTGCTCCAGCAGCAGCGGGCCGCCGCCGTGATCCTCATGGGCGGCTCCCTGGAGGCCCCGGAGCGGCTGGCGGCGACGGCCGCCAAGCTGTCCAGGCTCGCGGACGCGGGGACCCGGGTCGTGCTGTGCGGGCGCCCGCCGGTGGAGGGGGACGCGCACGCGGCGGCCCTCGTCTTCGACAACCGGGCCGGCGCGCGCCGCCTCACCGAGCACCTGCTCGGACTCGGTCACCGGCGGATCGGCTACGTGGCGGGCCCGGCGGACCGGACGACGACCCGGCACCGCCTGGAGGGGCACCGGGAGGCGCTGGCGGCGGCCGGGGTCCCGGAGGGGCCGACGGCCCACGGCCCGTACGACCGGGCCTCCGGCCACGGGGCGGCGGCCGAACTCCTCGCCCGCGACCCGGAGCTCACCGCGATCGTCGCCTGCAACGACACGGTGGCCCTCGGCGTCTGCGCGGCCCTCAGGGAACGCGGCCTGGACGTCCCCGGCGACGTCTCCGTGGCGGGCTTCGACGACCTGCCGTCGGCCCTGGACACGGTCCCGTCCCTGACGACCGTCCACCTCCCCCTGCACGAGGCGGGCGCCCGCGCGGGCCGCCTGGCGACGTCCTCGGAGGACCCCCCGCCGGGCGGCCTCGTGACGGTCCCGGCGGAGCTGGTGGTGCGGGGGTCGACGGGGGCGGTACGGGGGTAGGCGGCTCCGGCACGGCCGCCCCCTCCGGCAGAGCCACCCCCTCCGGCAGGGCCGCCCCCTCCGGCACGACCACCCCCTCCGGCAGGCCCCCCGCCCGACGCGGGCCCCGCGCCCCGCGCCCCGCGTCCCGTGCCCCGCCCCCGCCCCCGCCCCCGCCCCCGCGTCATACCCGAGAGCTACAAGCCGAGTCGGCTCCCTGGCGGGACGCCGACCACAGCGGCGCCTCCCTACCTTCCGTAACGGAACGCACCCCCGTACGGAAGGACTTCCATGGCGCCCCTCCCCCGCCTCCGTCGCGCCCTGCTCGCCTCGGTCGTCACCGCCGCCGTCGCCCTGCCGGTCGCCGGGGCCGCGCGGCCCGCCGACGTGCCGGCCCCGGTGCCTCCCGCCGTCGCGCCCCTGCGGGCGGACGGCGGGCCGGACGCGCTCGCCGCGGCGCTCGAAGGGCGTTACGCGGCGGAGCGGACGGCGCTGGGGGAGGCCGCGCGGACGGCGGAGGAGCACGGGGCGCGGCTGAGGGCCGCGTCGCTGCGGAAGATGGCCGGGGCGGACCGGCGGTTCCTGGAGTTCGACGGGCGGGACGGCGGGCGGAGCGCGGAGGTGGTCGGGGACCTCGCGCGGGCCGAGCGGATCGCGGTCCTCGTGCCCGGCGCCGACACCGGCCTCGACGCCCACGCGCGCTTCCGGGCCGGTGCCGTCGCCCTCCAGCGCACCCTCCGGCAGGAGTTCGGCGCCCGGGCCGCCGTCGTCGCCTGGCTCGGCTACCGCACCCCCGCCACCGGCAGCGCCGCCTCCCTCACCCCCGGCCGCGCCGACCGGGCGGCGCCCCCGCTCCGCTCGTTCGTCGAGGAGCTGGCGCGGCTGCGGCCCGGCGCCCGGATCACCCTGCTCGGGCACTCGTACGGCTCCGTGGTGTGCGCCCGCGCCGCCGCCGGGCTGCCCGTCGCCGCCCTCGTCCTCTACGGGAGCCCGGGCACCGGCTCCGACCGCGCCGCCGACCTGCGCACGGACGCCGCCGTCTGGGCCGGCCGTGCGGGCGGCGACTGGATCGCCGGCGTGCCCCATCTGCGCGTCCCCCTCCCCGCGGGCGGTGAACTCGGCTTCGGGGCGGACCCCGTGGGGCCGGGATTCGGGGCCCGCCGGTTCGCCGCCGGCGACGGCGGCCACAGCGACTACCTGGTCCCCGGCTCCGTACCCCTGCGCAACCTCGCCCGGATCGTCGACGGAAGGGAGCCGGACCGTGCGTGAGACCGCCCCCACGGCCGCCCCGGCCACCGGGCCGGGGCGGGCCGTGCGCGCGCTCGTCCGCCGGACGGTCGCCGCCACCCCGCCGGAGCGGGACCGCGCCCTCGACGCGCTGCGCGCCCTCGCCGTCCTCGGCGTGGTCCTCGGCCACTGGCTCGTCACCGCCCTCGTCGCCGACAGCGGCACCCTGCGCGTCGAGAGCCCCCTGGAGCACCTGCCCGAATTCACCCCGGTCTCCTGGGCGTTCCAGACCCTCGCCGTGTTCTTCCTGGTCGGCGGACACGTCGCCGCCCGCGCCCGCGGCGAGGGCGGCGGCCGGTGGATCGCCGCCCGGCTGCGCAGGCTGTTCCGGCCCGTCGTCCCGCTGCTCGCGGTCTGGCTCGTCGCCACGGCCGGGATGCTCGCCCGCGGCGTCCCCTGGCGGACGGTCCAGGCGCTCGGGAATCTCGTGCTCTCCCCGTTGTGGTTCCTGCTGGTCCTGGCCGCCCTCACCGCCGCCACCCCGCTGGTCGCGCGCGTCCACCCGCTGTGGCCGTTCGCCGTCGTCCTCCACGTGGACCTGGTCCGCTTCGGCCTCGACGGGCCGGAGGTGACCGGCTGGCTCAACCTGCCCGCGGGCTGGCTCGTCCCGTACTGCCTCGGCGCGTTCCTCGCCCGCCGGGGCCCGCTCGCACCGGCCGCCTCCTGGTCGCTGCTCCTCGGCGGCGGGGCCGCGACCGTCCTGCTCGTCGCCCTGGCCGGCTACCCGGCCTCCATGGTGGGCGTCCCGGGCGCGCCGGTCTCCAACCTGAACCCGCCCACGCTCGCCGCCGTCACCTTCGGCCTCGCCCAGTGCGGCGGCGCGCTCCTGCTCCTCGGGCCGCTCCGGCGCGCCCTGCGCCGGCCCGCCGCCTGGACGGCCGTGGCCCTGCTCAACCTCGGCGCCATGACGGTCTTCCTCTGGCACCAGACCGCGATGATCGCCGTCACCGCCGGCGGCCTCCTCGCCGCGGACCTGCTCGGCCACGGGCCGCTCGCCGGACTGCACACCGTCCCCGACGGTCACGCCTGGGTCCTCGCCCGGCTCGGCCGGCTCCCGCTCTTCGCGGGCGCGCTGCTGGTCTGCGTCGCCGCCTTCCACGCGTACGAACGCACCGCCCCGGCCCCCGTGCGGCGGCCCGGCACCACGACGGAGGCACCCCGTGCATAGGCTGTGGCGGAGGAACGAACGAACGGGCGGGGGAGGTGCGTTGGGGGACACGGCACGGTGGGAGGGCGCACTGCGCGCGGTCCCGGACGTCCTGCGCGCCGACCTGCGGCCGGGGCGCCGCGACCCGCTGCCCCGCCACCGCCACCTCGGCCGGCTGGTCCACGGGCACGTCGTGCTGTTCTGCGTGGTCGTGGGCGTCTGGAACGCGAACCTGTACGAAAGCTCCGTGCAGCCCGCCACCGGCGCCGTCTCGCTGCTCGTCGTCGTGCAGAGCGCCGCGTCCGTCCTGGCCCTGGTCCGGCCCGCCGCCGCCCTGTGGGTCTCCGTCGCCGCGCTCACCCTCCTCGCCGCCCTGACCTCGGCGGTCTTCGGCGCCGCGTGGCCCTGGAGCGCCCCGGGCATCGCGCTGCACACCCTCGTGCTGCTCCTGCTCGCCCTCCGCGTGCGCCCCGCCGCCTCCGTCGCCGCCCTCGGGGCCTCCGTGCTCACCGGGGTCGGCGCCGCGGTCCCGCACCACGTCCCGGGGCCCCACACCCTCGTGCAGGGCGCCGTCGCCTTCACCCTCGCCGTCGTCCTCGGGACCTCGCTGCGCGCGGCCCGCGTCTCCCGCAGCCGCCTCGTCGAGCAGGAGGAGCTGACCGCCGGGGAACGGGCCCGGCGCGCCCTCCTGGAGGAGCGCGGGCGCATCGCCCGCGAGCTGCACGACGTCGTCGCCCACCACATGTCCGTCATCTCGATCCAGGCCCAGGTCGCCCCGCACCTGGTGGCCGACCCGTCCCCCGAGCTCCGCGAGAACCTGGCCGGCATCCGGCAGAACGCCGTCGACGCCCTCACCGAACTCCGGCGCGTCCTCGGGGTCCTGCGCGGCGAGGGGGACCCGGGCGACGCCGCCGCCGGGGTGCGGCACGCCCCGCAGCCCACGCTGGACCGGCTGGACGAACTCCTCGCCAACGTCCGGGCCGCCGGGCTCGACGTCACCGCCGGGACCCGGGGCACGCCCCGGCCGCTCTCCCCGGGCACCGAGCTCTCCGCGTACCGGATCGTCCAGGAGGCGCTGAGCAACGCCGTGCGGCACGCGCCCGGCGCCCGGGTCTCGGTGTCGGTCCACCACCACCCGGCCGGGCTGACCGTCCGGGTCGCCAACACCGCGGCCTCCCGGCCGGCCGGCCGCGTTCCCGCCGGCCCCGCCGGGGAGCCCGGTCACGGCCTCCTCGGCATGCGCGAGCGCACCGCCATGCTGGGCGGCGAACTCGCCGTGGGTCCCACCTCCGACGGCGGCTGGGAGGTCACGGCCGTCCTGCCCGCCGACGCCCCGGAGCCGGGGCCCGCCTCCACGAAGGACGGTTCATGAACGACGTCATCAGGGTCCTCGTCGCGGACGACCAGGTCATGGTGCGGCAGGGCTTCACCGTCCTGCTGAACGCAGAACCCGGCATCGAGGTGGTCGGCCAGGCCGTCGACGGCGCCGACGCCGTCGCCCAGGTCGCGGCGCTCTCCCCCGACGTCGTCCTCATGGACATCCGGATGCCCGGCACCGGCGGCATCGAGGCCACCCGGCTGCTCACCGCCCCCGCCGACGCCACCGTCAAGGTGCTCGTGCTGACCACCTTCGACCTGGACGAGTACGTGTACGAGGCGCTGCGCGCCGGTGCGTCCGGCTTCCTCCTCAAGGACGCGTCGGCCGAGGAACTCGCCGAGGCGATACGGGTCGTGGCGCGCGGCGACGCGCTGCTCGCGCCCCGTCTGACCAAGCGGCTCATCGCGGAGTTCGCCCGGCTCAGCCCCGCCCCGCACGTGCGGCCCACGGAGCGCCCGGGCGGTCTCTCGGAGCGCGAGACCGAGGTCCTGGCGCTCATCGCGCAGGGTCTTTCCAACGCCGAGATCGCGGCCCGGCTCGTCGTCGCCGAGCAGACCGTGAAGACCTATGTGAGCCGCATCCTCACCAAGCTGTCCCTGCGCGACCGGACCCAGGCCGCCGTCCACGCGTACGAGAGCGGCCTGGTCCGGCCCGGCGGGCGGTGACCGGGCCCCGGGCCGCGCCCGGAGCCGGGTCCCGCGTCAGATCGCCGCCCGGTAGAAGTACGTCCTGCGGTACGCGATCTTGCCGTCCCGGACCAGGTACGTGTCGGCGAAGCCCTCGTCCAGGGCCGTGCCGTCGCGGCTCGCGCCGCGGAAGCGGCCCCAGCAGGCCGCCGCCGCGAGGCCGCCGGTGACCTGGTCGACCTCGTGGGCGCCCGAGGCGATGATCCGCTCGTGCTCGTAGAAGTGGCGGATCCGGTCCAGGCCCTCCAGGGCCGGGTAGCCGGGGCGCTCGTAGACCGCGTCGTCGGCGAAGACCTCGCCGAGGTCGTCCCACGCGCGGGAGTCGACCACCTGGAACAGCCGGGCCACCAGCGAGTCGGCGGTCACCTGGGGGTGTGTGCGTGCCGTCATGACCGTGCTCCTTCGTTGCGTGTCGTCGGAAGGGCGGGGCGGTGCGGGTGCGCGCCGGGAGGGTGGTTCGGCGCGCACCGGTGGGGCGTGTGCGGTCCTCGGGGAGGGGTGGTTCGGCGGGGTGGTTCAGTGCGCGTCGGCGCGCGCCTTGTCGAAGGCCGTCGCCAGTCGGGAGACGCCCTCCCGCCGCTGCTCCTCGTCGAGGGTCGCGAAGGAGAGCCGCAGCAGCCGGGAGCCGTCCTGCTCGATGCAGAACGGCGCTCCGGGCACGAGCGCGAGCCCCTGGGCCAGGGCGTGCGCGTACAGCAGGTCCGAGGTGACCCGGGGGTCGTCGACGGAGCACCAGAAGAACAGGCCGCCGCGCGGGTCGTCGAAGCCGAGCCACGGCAGCCGCGCGCGCAGCAGCGCCGCCGTCGCCCGCGCCTTGTCCCCGTACAGGGTGCGCAGGCGGGCGAGGTGGGCGGGGAGGAACGACGGGTCGCCGAGGAGTTCGGCGAGGACGTGCTGCCCGAAGGTGTTCGTCTGGAGGTCGCTGCTCTGCTTGGCCGCCACCAGTTCGCCGAGCAGGCCCGCCGGGGCGGTCAGCCCGGCCACCCGGAACCCCGGGCAGAGCGTCTTCGACAGGCTCATCAGCCGGATCACCCGGTCGCCGTGCACGTCCGTGGACGGCAGCCGCTCCCCCTCGAACGCCAGGTCCCCGTACGGGTCGTCCTCAACGATCAGGAAGCCGTAGCGGTCGGCCAGGCCCGCGAGGTCCCGGCGGCGCTCCTCGGTGAGCACGCCGCCGGTGGGGTTGTGGAAGTGCGGGACGACGTAGACCAGTTTGGGCCGGGCGCCGGCCGCGAGCCGCTCCGCCAGGACGTCGGTCCGCATGCCGTCGCGGTCCGTGGGCAGCGGCAGGAGCCGGGCCCCGGCGCCCCGGAAGGACTGCACGGCGCCCAGGTAGCTGGGGTCGTCCAGGGCCACCTGGTCGCCCTCGTCGAGGAGCGTCCGGGCCACCAGGTCCAGGCCCTGCTGGCTGCCGCCGGTGACCATCGCCCGCTCCGGGCCGACCGGCGCGCCGGTCTCGCCCGCGCGCCGGGCCACCGCCTCGCGCATCGCCGCGGTGCCCGCCGTGGGGGCGTACTGGAGGGCGGAGGCGGCCGACCGGGAGAGGATCCGGTCCGTCACCTCGGCGAGCCGGGCCACCGGGAAGCTGTCGGGGGCCGGGATGCCCCCGGCCATCGACAGGACGCCCGGCGCGTTCGCGGCCGACAGGATGCGGTCGATGGCGTCCGAGCGGCCCCAGGAGGTGCGCCGCGCCAGGAGCCCGGAGAAGTCCCCCGCCGTCGCGGCCCCGCCGCCGTCGCCCGTCATGACGTCACCGCCGTCTTCTCCGACCCCTCCGGCTCCGCGCCGATCTGCGGCGGGAAGTCCTTGAGCCGCCACACCGGCGAGAGCAGCACCACGAGGACCGCCGAGAGGAAGGCCCCGGCGGTCACGAACAGCGTCTCGCGCAGGCCGATCAGGTCGCCCAGCCAGCCGCCGACGAGCGCGCCGAGCGGGAGCATCCCCCAGGACACGAAGCGGTAGCCGGCGTTCATCCGGCCGAGCAGTTCGTCGGGGGTGATCGACTGGCGCAGGCTGATGATGTGGATGTTGGCCATCGTGCCGCCCGCGCCGATCAGCGCGAACGCGGCGACGAACAGGACGAGGGTGAGGATGCCGTCGTTCGCCGGGGCCAGCGGGATGATCACGGGCGCGGCGCAGCACAGCACGAGCGCCGCCAGGATCGCGGGGCCGAGCCCCATGGACCGCTTCAGGCTCCGGGCGACCAGGGAGCCGCCGAGCGAGCCGACCGCGCCGGTGCCGAGCAGCAGGCCGATCGTCCCCGGGGAGAGGTCCAGGCGCCGGGCCGCGTACAGCACGAAGACGGTCTGGAGCGACATCCAGCAGAAGTTGTAGAGCCCGGACTGGAGGGCGCAGGCCCGCAGGTGGGCGTTGTGCCAGATGATCCGGATGCCGTCGCCGACGCTCTTCCACAGGCCGGTGCGGCGCTCGGGCACGACCGGCGGCGGCTCGGGCCTGCGGACCGCGAGCAGCGTGGCCACCGAGACCAGGTACGAGGCGCCGTTGATGAGCAGGGCGTACGGCGCCGTGACCCAGCCGATGAGCAGGCCGGCCAGGCCGGGGCCGCCGATCTGCGCGAGGGAACTGGTGCCCTGGAGCTTGCTGTTGCCCTCCACCAGGTGTTCCTTGCCGATGAGGGTCGGCAGGTACGACTGGTAGGCGACGTCGAAGACGACGGTGAGGACCCCGATGAGGAGGGCCGCCACGTACACGAACTCGATGCGCAGCAGGTCCGTCACGGCGAGCAGGGGGACCGCCGTGACGAGCAGCGCGCGTCCCACGTTCGCCGTGATCATCAGCGGGCGGCGGCGGACGCGGTCGACCCAGACCCCGACGAGCAGGGTGACGAGCAGGAACGGGGCGTAGGAGGCGGCGTTCACCAGGCCGACCTGGGAGGAGGACGCGTCCAGGGTGAGCACCGCCGTCAGCGGCAGGGCCAGGGTGGTGACCTGGGCGCCGATCTGGGAGATGCCCTCGCCCGTCCAGAACTTCATGAACTCGGCGTCGCGCCACAGCGCTCCGCGCTCGCGCCCCCCGGCGGCGGGCGCGCCGCCGGGGGCCGCCGGGCCGGCCGGCTCCGTGGAGCCGGCCGGGCCCGTCGAGCCGTTCGAGTCGGTCGACCCGGTCACGCGTCCCCCTCGGCGGAGGCCGGGTCGGCCACGTGGAAGGCGCAGCCGATCTGGGCGCCGCGCAGCATGCTGACGATGCCGACGGCCGGGTCGGTGACGCCCCGGGCCAGGGTTCCGGCGTACTTGCCGTCGACCATGAGGGTGCCGTAGGCGACGGCCATGTCCTCGGTGGTGACCCCGTCCTCGGAGAGGAACCGCTCGGTGGTCGGGAGCAGGCGGCGCTGGAGGACGAAGGGTCCGCCGACGGCCTGGTGGAGCTTCTCCACCCACTCCTTCTGGTCGGTGGTCCAGCCGGGGGTGACGCCGACGCCGCCGTAGAGCAGCGTGGGCTTGAGGACCAGGAGGTCCTTGTTGGCGACGGCGTACGGCAGGAGGTCGATCTTCTCGCCCTCGAAGGTGACCTTCTCGTCGCGGACGAAGCGGGTCCAGGGCAGGATCCGGTCGACGAGGGCGCGCTCGTCCTCGGTGAGGGCGGCGCGGTTGCGCTCGTCGCTGAGCATGGCGAGGCTGCCCTTGTTGCCGTACAGCTCGCAGTCGAGCGAGGCGAACAGCTCGACCTGTCCGGCCTCTGCGGCGTCCAGGAGCGGGTTGACGAGGTCGTACGTGCGCGGCTCGTCCGGCATCTCGCCGGGCAGGAACAGGCGGTAGACGACGTCGACGCGCCGCCCGTCGTACACGACCTTGCCCTCCTCGTAGGTGAAGTCCCCGAGGTGGCAGACGACCGGTTCGAAGCCGAGGTCCTTGAAGGCGGGGACGACGAACTCCATCCAGCACTTGGACTTCTCGAAGCCGTCGGGCCAGTCGGTGATGGCGAGCAGCGGGCGCTCGGTCCCGGCGAGGGACGGGGCCTGGCGGCGCAGCACGTCGGTGATGCGGGCCAGCGGGTCGGGGTAGACCAGGTTCTCGGCGGCGGCGAAGGCCGCGAACTCCTCGTCCTTGATCAGGGCGCGGGCGAACTCGCCCATCTGCCAGCCGCCGAGCGAGGTGCCGGTGTTCAGCTCCATGAGGCGGAAGCCGTCGGTCTCGCGGTAGAGGTCGGCGCGGGACAGCGGCGGGATCTCGTCGACCGCGCCGCGCAGGACCAGGTCGGCCTGGGTGGCGCTCATGCCGACGGCCTCGGCGAAGGCCCGCAGGTCGCCGCCGAAGAGGCGCTCGGGGACGGACTTGAGGAGTTCGAAGAGGCCGTTGAGGTCGCGTTCGAGGCCGGCGACGTCGTCGGCGCTGAGGAAGACGGGGCGGTTGAGGCCCTCGCCGCCGCCGGCGCCGTAGCGGAACCACTCGACGCCCCGGACGCCGGAGACCGTCATGCGGGCGGCGGTGCGCTCGTGGTCGAAGAAGCGGCGGGTGACGGCGTTCTCGACGCGCGCGCCGAGCTTGTGGGTGCTCGCGCCGGTCACCTCGGTGCGGGAGAGGCCCTCGGCCCGGTCCAGGGCGCGGCGGGTCTCGACCGGGTCCTCGCCGACGGCGACGAGGGCGGCGGAGCGCGGGGTGAGGCCGCGCGGCGGGAGCTGGAGCTCGTCGCCGGGCTCGACGAGGGCCACGGCCTCGACCAGGCCGTCGACCTCGGACGGGTCGGGCAGGACGACCCGGTCGATGGTGCCGTCGTACGAGGGGTAGAGGAAGCGGACCTCGCCGCTGAGCGCGCGGGTCGGGGTGAGGTCGGGGACGCGCTCGAAGGCGATCTCGGCGGCGGCGACCGCCAGGTCGATGCCGGTGGCGAGCTGGTGGACGTGCGGGATGAGGTCGCCGCCGAGGCGCCCGTTCAGCTCGATCAGGCGCGGCCCGTCGGCGCTGACGCGCAGCTCGGTGTGGGTGACGCCGTAGTCGACGCCGACGGCCCGGTGGGAGTCGCGGACCAGCTCCACGACCGCCTCGGCCCACGGCTCGTCCTTCCAGCCGGTGACCAGGTGGCCGACCTCCTCGAAGTACGGCTGGGGGCCGAGGCGCTTGCGGGCGACGCAGACGGGGGTGACGACGCCGTCCACGACGGTGCTGTCGACGCTCAGTTCGGGGCCCTCGACGTACTCCTCGACGAGGACGGTGTCGGCGGTGCCGGCGCCCTGGAGGCGGCTGGCGGCGGCGAGCCGGTAGGCCTGGCGCAGGCCGTCGGCGTCGCGGGCCACCATGACGCCGAAGCTGCCGCCGAGGGTGCGGGGCTTGACGACGACCGGGAAGCCGATGGCCTCGGCGGCGGCGACGGCCTCGTCCTCGCTCGCGGCCGGGGCGTGGCGGACGGCCGCCATCCCGGCGGCCTCCAGGGCCTGGCGGGTGGCGTACTTGTCGCGGCAGATCTTGGCGGCGGCCGGGTCCATGGCCCGCAGGCCGAGGCGGGCGGCCACCGAGGAGACGGCGGCGAGCGACCACTCGTCCCAGGTGACGATCGCGGCCTCGGCGACCTCGCCGCGCAGGTCGGCGACGGAGGGGAAGAGCTTGTGCGCGTCCGTCGTGTCGGCGATCCGGTGGGTGTCGACGTACTTCGCCTGCCAGCTGGGCGCCTCGGGGGCGATCAGGGTGACCTCGTACCGCGCGGCGAGGGAGGCGAGCGCGTACTCCCGGTACTGACGGATGCGGCTGCCGACCAGGATGACGCGCGGGCGTTCGGTGGTCATGACGGACACGGTGTGTGTTCCTTTCCGATGCGGGCGGTGCGTGGGGCCGGGGTGTGATCCGCCGGACTGGCCCCGGGTGTGGCAGGCGGTGCGGGTGGTGCCAGGATTTTGGTGGTGCGGGTGCGGGTGCGGGTGCGGCCCGGGGCGACGGCCGGTTACGCGTCCAGGGGCGTGCAGGTGAGCCGGAAGCCGTTCGCGGAGGCCCCGATGGCCTCCTCCACGGCCGCGGTGGACGGGCCGCGGAAGCGGAAGCGGGTGCCGACGTGCTCGTATCCGCTGATCGGCGGGACCCGTTGGCCGACGGGCACGTGCAGCACCGCGTACGGTTTGCGCTCCTCGGCCGGCGGCGCGGTCCAGTCGGCGCGTTCGACCAGGCAGGGCGCCGGGACGGGCAGCGGCAGGAGCAGGTAGCCGCCGACCTCGCCGGTCTTCGGGGCGGGCAGGACCGGCGCCCGGCCGAGCTGGATGTCGGCCGCCGCGGCCATCAGGTCGGCGCCGTGGACGTCCCGCCAGGTGAAGGGGATCTCGCCGCCGCCGACCCGGGCCCCGCACTCCAGGAAGACCGGGACGGGCCCGCCGTCCGCTCCCCGGGTGACGAACGCCTCCAGGTGGAAGACCCACGGCCGGCCGCCGCCGAGGGCGGCCCCGACGGCGGCGGCGAACGGCTCCACGGCGGCGAGCAGCACCGGGTCGTCCTCCTCGACCGAGCCCAGCCAGTTGCCCTGGGTGAAGTCGGCGCAGGTGCCGCCCACGTAGCGGGAGGCGGTCCAGCCGCCGAGCCGGTCGCCCTCCCACAGGCCGTCGATGTGCAGGATCGGGGCGTCCACGTACGTCTGGGCGAGGAACGGCTCGGCCGCGAGGTCGGCGGCCAGCTCCGGGTGCGCGTCCAGGTCGGCCTCGGAGTCGAGCCGGACCACTCCCCTGCTGGCGGTGCCCCGGTGCGGCTTGCAGACCAGCGGCCAGCCGTGGGCGCGCCCGAACTCCCGTACGGCGTCGGGGTCGGGGACGTGGGCGAGCGTCGGCACCGGGAGGCCGGCGGCGGCCACCGTCGTGCACATCAGGAGCTTGTCGCGGAAGACGGCGAGCTCCTCCGGGGTCTGCCCGGCGATCCCGAACTCCTCGCGGACCAGGGCCGCCGTGTCGAGGTCGCCCTCGTTGAGCGCGATCAGCGCCTCCGGCGGGCCGTACCGCTCGACGAGCGCGGTGAGGGCCGCGCGGACGGCGGGCAGGTCGTCGGTGAGGCCGACCGTGACGACGGCCTCGGCGGCCCCGGGGACGGAGGCGCGGCCGAGTTCGGTGCTGATGTAGGTGACCCGGTGGGTGCCGTGGTCGACGTAGTCGGCGTAGAGCGCGTGGGTGTCCCGCCAGCGGTGCAGGACCGTCACGTGCGGGCGGGGCCTGGTCATGCGGTCGTCTCCTCCGCGTCCGCCGGGGAGGCGGACAGCCAGGACAGGGCCGCCGCCACCATCGAGCGGACGCCGACGATCAGGGCGGGGCCCGACTGCGGGGCGAAGGTGGGGGCGTGGTTCTGCGGGATGTCCTCGTCCAGGCGTCCGGCGGCGAACGCGGCCGTGAACACCTCCGGGTCGAGGCCGCCCCAGAACCAGTACACGGACGGCACCCGGGCCGCCGTCGCCAGGATGCCGAAGTCCTCGCTGGCCGTGGTCGGGCCCATCGTCATCACGGCCCCGTCGCCGAAGGCCTTCCGGTGCGCGTCGGCGACCCGCTCGGCGGCGGCCGTGTCGTTGACCGTCATCGGCAGGTGGTAGACGGAGGTGATCTCCGGCTCCGCGGTCGCGCCGGCCGCGTCCGACTCGGCCTTCGCCAGGCGCTCGATGGAGGCGAGGACCTTGTCGCGGACGGGCGCCGAGCTGGTGCGGACGTTGATGCCGAGCTCGGCCGTGTCCGGGATGACGGCGGCCGTGGTGCCCGCGTGCAGCTTGCCGACGGTGACCACCACCGGCTCCTGGGCGGGGGTCTCGCGGGAGACGATGGTCTGGAGCCGCAGGACGAGCGAGGCGGCCATGAGGACCGGGTCCACGGCCGACTCCGGCTTGGAGCCGTGTCCGCCGCGTCCGAAGAGCTTGACGGTGATGGAGTCCGTGGCGCCCATGACGGTGCCGGGGCAGGTGGCGATGAGGCCGACGGGACCGGGGCCCACGTGCTGGCCGAGGATGACGTCCGGCTTCGGGAAGCGCTCGAACAGGCCGTCGTCGACCATCGAGCGGGCGCCGTAGCCGCTCTCCTCGCCGGGCTGGAAGACGGCCACGACCGTGCCCTTCCAGTGCTCCGTGCGGGAGGAGAGCAGCGCGCACGCCCCGATCAGGGCGGCCACGTGCAGGTCGTGGCCGCAGGCGTGCATCACCGGGACCTCGGTGCCGGAGTCGTCGGTGGCGGTCGCGGTGCTCGCGTACGGCAGGCCGGTGGCCTCCTTGACCGGCAGGGCGTCCATGTCGGCGCGCAGCATGACCACGGGGCCCTCGCCGTTGCGCAGGACGGCGACCACGCCGGTGCGGCCCACGCCGGTGGTGATCTCCCAGCCGCCCTGCGCCGCGAGCCGCTCCGCGACGAGGGCCGCCGTGCGCTTCTCCTGGAAGGCGAGCTCGGGGTGGGCGTGCAGGTCCTTGTAGTCGGCCTCCAGGGCGGGGAACAGCGGTTCCAGCGCGTCGAGCACTGCGGTCAGGGAGTCCATGGCGTCCTCACTCGGAGACGGGGGTGTCGGGAAGGGGGTGCTCGCGCACGCCCCAGGAGGCGAGCAGCGCCGCCGCGCAGGTGATCGCCGGCCACCACGGCACCCAGCCGCCGTGGCCGGCGGAGCGCAGCCACTCGGCGAGGGCCGGGAAGGTGCCGCCGAAGAGGCTGATCGCGAGGGCGGCGGGCAGGCCGACGGCGACCGCCCGGACGGCGGGCGGGAAGAGCTGCCCCGCGAAGACGTTGCTGACGGCGAGGGGCAGGGCGAGCAGGAACAGCAGCACCACCGTGACGACCGGGACGGGCACGCGGCCCGCGACCATGCCGGCGAGCAGCGGTACGGAGCCGAGCGCGAGCCCGGCGAAGCCGGTCCGCAGGACGGGCAGGGCCCCGAACCGGTCGGCCGCCTTCCCCGCGGCGAGCATGCCGCCGAGGAGCGCCACCATGCCGAGGAGCAGGGCCCCGGAGGCCTCCTCCTTGGTGGCGGCGCCCGCAGCGGCGGCGTACGCCGGGAAGTCGACCGTGAGGAAGTAGAAGACGGTGGTGGCGCCGGAGGTGATGGCGAACACCACGGAGAGCGGACCGAGGTGGGCCCGCAGGACGGGCCAGGGGCTCGCGCCGCGCGCGCGGGCGCCCTCGCGCTTCCCCGCCTCCTCGGCGAAGACCTCGCTCTCGGCCGCGCCGCGCCGGATCCACAGGGCCGTCAGGCCGAGCAGCGCGCCGAAGACGAAGGCGAGGCGCCAGGCGCCGTCCTCGACGCCCGCCTCCCCGAACACCCCGAGCAGGACGCTGAGCACGACGAACGACAGGGCGCTGCCGAGGACCACGCCGCCGTAGGAGATCGCGCTGTAGAAGTACCGGCTGCGGCCGGGGGCCGTCTCGGTGACGTACGCGGCGGCGCTCGGGTTCTCGGCGCCGACGGACAGGCCCTGCACGAGCCGGGCGGCGACCACGAGGAGCGGGGCCGCGATGCCGATCGAGGCATGGCCGGGAATCACCGCGAGGAGCAGCGAACCGGCCGCGATCAGGCCGACGGTGAGGGTGAGCCCGAAGCGGCGCCCCCGGGTGTCGGTGAGCCGCCCGATGACGACGCTGCCGAGCGGCCGCACCAGGAAGCCGAGCGCGAAGCCGAGGTAGGCGGCGATCAGCCGGGCGGTGGGCGAGGACCCGGGGAACAACTGCTCGGCGAAGTACGGCGCGAGCACGCCGTAGATCGTCCAGTCGTACGCCTCCACGACGGACCCGACGCTGGCGGCGAGGAGTTCGCGGCGGGGCTTGCGGGCGGGGGCGGGGGCCTTGCCGGCCGGGGTGGCGGGAGCGGGGGCCTTGCCGGTCGGGGTGGCGGGAGCGGGGGCCTTGCCGGTCGGGGTGGCGGGAGCGGGGGCCTTGCCGGTCGGGGTGGCGGGAGCGGGAGCGACGCCCTTGCCGACGACCGGCACCCCGGGTCCGGAAGCCACCGGCCCGGCGGAGTCCGGGGCCGCCGGGGCCGTGGGCACCGGGTCCGAAGCCGTCGCGTCCGGGGCGACCCGGGCCGACGGGCTCGCTGCTCCGGTGGGGGCCGGTCCCGGTGGGATCGCGGCCCCCGTGCCTATCTCGGAGGTGCTCATCCGGCCACCCCGTACACCCGTACGCCGTCCCCGTCGCCGTGTCCGGCCGGGTGCGGGACCGCGTGCAGGCGGGCGCCGACGGCCGGGAGGTCCGCCAGGCCGGTCAGGCCGGTGAGGACGGGCAGCCCGGCCTCGGCGAGGGCCTTGGCCGCGGGCCCGTCCCGCTCAGCGCTGTCGGTGGCGACCAGGGCGGCGCCGCGCTCGGCGAGGAGCGCGACGGCGTCCGGGGTGAGCCAGGGGCCGTCCGGGCGGCCGGTGTGGACGACGACGGCGTGCCCGGCCGGTTCGAAGGGCGCGAGCGCGAGCCGGTCGGCGACCGGTTCGGCCGTGCCCACGAGCCGGACCAGGGCGACGGGCAGGTCGACCAGGCCCCCGATGCCCTCCGGCGCCCCGGCGGGCCGGTCGAGGCGGGTGCCGGGGCCGGTCAGGTCGACCGTGCGGCGGACGGGGGCGCCGTCCGCCGCCCCGGCCGTCCCGCTCGTCCCGGCCGTCCCCGTGTTCCGCGAGCCCTTGTGCGGCTCCTGGATCAGCTCCTTGCGGCTGATGGTCGTGCCGCCGACCATCAGCAGCCCCAGGTGGCGCACGAGGAGTTCGCCGAGTTCGGCGTCGTCGATGTCGTCACCGGGGATGTCGAGGCGGAAGCCCTCGGTCCGCAGGGATCCGCCGTTGCTGAAGACCACCTCGGCGTCGAAGTCGACCCGCCACTGCCCGGCACCGGTTGCCGTCGTCATGTGCTTCGTTCCTTCACTTCGTCACGTGGTTCGCGTGGTGCGCCGCTCCGGGAGCGGGCCCTCAGGCGCAGTCGATGAGGGCCTTCTCCAGGGCGCCGACCACTTCGTGGAGCTCTTCCTCCGTGATGGTGAGGGGCGGAAGGAGCCGGAGCACGGCGCCGTGCCGACCGCCGCTCTCCAGGAGCAGTCCGTGTTCCAGGCAGGCCTTCTTGACGCGGCGGGCGCGGTCGCCGTCGGCGGGCCGGGCGCCCAGGGCGTCGGGCTCGCCGGCCGGGTCGACGAGTTCGATGCCCCACATCAGGCCCTTGCCGCGGACGTCGCCGATCTCCGGACGGGTCAGGGCGAGGCGCCGCAGCAGGCCGCCGAGCAACTCTCCCTTGACGGCGGCCTTCTCCACGAGTCCTTCTTCGGCCAAGACGTCCAGGGCGGCGGCGCCCGCCACCAGGGCGATCTGGTTGCCGCGGAAGGTGCCCGCGTGGGCGCCGGGCCGCCAGGCGTCGTACCTGCCGTGGTAGAGCATCAGGGCGAGCGGGAAGCCGCCGCCGACCGCCTTGGAGACGAGGACGGCGTCGGGTTCGATGCCGGACTCCTCGAAGGCCCACATGGTGCCGGTGCGGCCCCAGCCGGCCTGGATCTCGTCCAGGACGAGCGGGATGTCGAGGCGGGCGGTGATCTCGCGCAGTCCGCGCAGCCACTCGGGGGGCGCGGGGATCACGCCGCCCTCGCCCTGCACGGCCTCCACGAAGACGGCGGCGGGCTTGGTGATGCCGCTCTCGGGGTCGGTGAGCAGCCGCTCGATGTAGGTGAGGCCGACCCGGATGCCCTGGTCGCCGCCGAGGCCGAAGGGGCAGCGGTAGTCGTAGGGGTACGGCAGGTGGTGCACGTCCGGCATGAGCGAGGCCACCGGCTCCTTGGCGCCCAGGTTGCCGGTGAGGGCCAGCGAGCCGGCCGTCATGCCGTGGTAGGCGCCGTGGAAGGCGAGGACGGTGCGGCGGCCGGTGGCGGTCTTGAAGAGCTTGATCGCGGCCTCGGTGGCGTCCGCCCCGGCGGGCCCGCAGAACTGGGTGCGGAAGGTGTCGGCCATCGTGCCGGGCAGCTTCTCGTAGAGCGCCGACAGGAAGGCGTACTTGGCGGGGGTGGTGAGGTCGAGGGCCTGCTGCACCTGGCCGGATTCCAGGTACGCGCGGACCCGGCGCAGCACCTCGGGGTGGTTGTGGCCGAGGGCGAGGGTGCCGGCGGCGGCCAGGCAGTCGATGTACTCGGTGCCGTGGCCGTCGCGGACGCGGGCGCCGTGCCCGTCCTGGAGGACCTGGCCGAAAGCGGTGGCGTAGGTGCGGGCGCCGGATTCGCGGGCCTGGACGTACGCGTAGATCTCGTCCGGCGTGGGGGCGGTCGTGCGGGTGGTCACGTCATCACTTCCCAGGGGATGTACGGGCGTCCGCGACCATGACCTGGCCGAGGGCGATGCCCCCGTCGTTGGTCGGGACCTGTCGGTGGACGTAGGTGTCGAAACCGTCGGCGGTCAGCCCGGTCAGACAGTTGAGCAGCAGGAACTCGTTGAGGAACACGCCGCCGGAGAGGACGACCTGCCGCACGCCGGTCTCCTCGCGGAAGGCCCGGCAGCGGTCGCGGACCATCTCCACGACGGCGGTGTGGAAGCGGCGGCTGATGCGGTCGGCGGGCAGGCCGGCCGCGAGGTCGTCGGCCATGGCCCGGATCACGGGCCGGGGGTCGACCTCGACGGGGCCGTCCTCGTCGGGCGTGCGGGCGTCGAAGCGGTAGGCGGTCTCCGGGGCGGAGTCGCGGGCGAGCAGGCCCTCCAGCTCGATGGGGCCCTGGGCCTCGTACTCGGCCAGGGAGCAGACCCCGGCGAGCGCGGCGGCGCCGTCGAAGAGGCGGCCCATGCTGGAGGTGGCCGGGGAGTTGATCCCCCGGGCGGCCATGGTGGCGTACACGTGCCGCTGCTGCTCGTCGAGCGCGGCGAGGGCGGGGAAGGCGGCGACGGCCTTCTCCCGGTCGCCGTCGAAGGCGTCGAGGGCGAGGGCGTAGCCGGTGCGGACGGGTTCGCGGACGGCCTGGTCGCCGCCGATGAGGGGCAGTCGGCGCAGGCGTCCGACGCGCCGGTAGGCGGCGTAGTCGCCGAGGAGGAACTCGCCGCCCCAGACGGTGCCGTCCTCGCCGTAGCCGAAGCCGTCGAAGATCACGCCGAGGGTGGTGCCGGTGACGTGGTTCTCGGCCATGCAGGAGGCCATGTGGGCGTGGTGGTGCTGCACCTCGACGACGGTCCGGCCCGCGCCGTCCTCGTCGAGCGCCGCCCGGGTGGAGCGGAACTGCGGGTGCAGGTCGTGCGCGGTCAGGCGCGGCTCCAGGGCGTAGAGCCGGGCGAGGTGGCGGGCGGTGCGCCGGTGGGAGGCGAAGGTCTCGTCGTTCTTGAGGTCCCCGATGTGCTGGCTGAGGAAGACCTTGCTGCCGTGCGACAGGGCGACCGTGGTCTTCAGCTCGGCGCCGAGCGCGACGGCGGGCGCCACCTCGCGGCCGACGTCCACGGGGTACGGGGCGTAGCCGCGGGCTCGCCTGATGAACTGGAGCAGGGGCGCGTCGAGTGCATCGTGGACGGAGAGCCGGACGACGGAGTCGTCGACGCGGATCTCGATGTCGCGGTCGTGGTAGAGGATGACGTCCGCGATCCCGAAGAGCTGTTCCAGGGCCTCTTCGTTGCGGTACGCGATGGGGTAGCCGGAGATGTTGCCGCTGGTCATCACCAGTGCTTCCAGGCCGGGTTCGTCCAGGAGCAGGTGGTGGTGGGGCGCCGAGGGCAGCATGATCCCGAGGTTGGGGTTGCGGGGCGCGACCGACTCGGGCAGGGCGTCGGGCTGTTTGCGGGCGAGCAGGATGGGGCGGGCCGGGGAGCGCAGGACGTCGATCTCGTCCTCGGAGAGGACGGCGAGTCGCTGGGCGGTGGCCAGGTCGCGGACCATCACCGCGAAGGGCTTGGAGTCGCGGCGCTTGCGGCGGCGCAGCAGGGCCACGGCCTCCGGCTGGGTGGCGTCCACGGCGAGGTGGAAGCCGCCGACGCTCTTGACGGCGACGATCCCGCCGTCGGCGAGGACCTGGGCGGCGCCGCGCAGGGCGGTGTCCCCCTCGGTGGTGCGGCCCTCCCGGTCGGTGAGCAGGAGCCGGGGCCCGCAGTCGGGGCAGGCGTTGGGCTGGGCGTGGTAGCGCCGGTCGAGCGGGTCCTCGTACTCGGCCTTGCAGGCGGCGCACATGGTGAAGGACGCCATGGTGGTGGCCGGCCGGTCGTAGGGCAGGTCCTGGATGATGGAGTAGCGCGGGCCGCAGTTGGTGCAGTTGATGAACGGGTAGCGGTGGCGCCGGTCGCGCGGGTCGCGCAGTTCGCCCTGGCAGTCGCCGCAGACGTGGGTGTCGGCGGGGAGCAGGGCGGTGCGGACGCCGGTCTGTTCGCTGTGGACGATGGTGAAGGGGCCCGCGGGCACGCTGCCCGCGGGGAGCCCCCGGGTCACCACGACACCGTCGACGCGGGCGAGTTCGGGCGCGCGGTCCTTCAGACCGGCGGCGAACTCGGCCAGGGCGGCGTCCGGACCGGACGCCTCCACGAGGACACCCTCGGGGTCGTTGCGGACCCAGCCGGAGAGGCACAGTTCACGGGCCAGCTTGTAGACGAACGGCCGGTAGCCGACGCCCTGCACCACCCCGGTGACCCGCAGCCGCCACTCCTCGGCGGCCGGCGGGGAGGTCGCGGTGTCCGGCGGAGACGTCACGGTGCTCATGGTGATCCCCTCGTTTCCTGGTCGGATCCTCAGCAGAGCCGGGGCAGTTCGGCCCCGAGGAGTTCTTCGAGCTGCGTCTCCCGGCCGTCGGCGTCCCGCAGCAGCACCAGGGCCCCGGTGTCCTCGGAGACCTCGCCGATGGTCACGGCGTGCTCGCCGTACCGGAGCGAGCGCAGCGCCGCCAGGACGTCCGCCTCGGCGGCGGGGTCGACGAAGACGGCGAGGCAGCCCTCGTTGGCGCAGTGCAGCGGGTTGATGCCGAGCATGTCGGCCGCCATGGCGGTCTCGTGCTGGATCGGCAGGCTGGGGGTGTCGACCCGGATCGTGCGGCCGAGCTTCCCGGCGTACTCGTGGAGGACGGCGGTCAGTCCGCCGCGGGTGACGTCGCGCATCGAGCGGACGGCGCCGGCCGGCGCCCGGCCGAGGACCCCGTCGACGAGGTTGTTCAGCGGGGCGCAGTCGCTGTCGACGCGCTGCTCGAAGCCGAGGCCCTCGCGGATGGAGAGCAGGTGGACGGTGTGGTTGCCGATGGGGCCGCTCAGGATCACCTTGTCTCCGGGGCGCACGTCGGTCATGGAGAGCGGCTCGCGCTCGAAGACGCCGACGCCCGCGGTGTTGAGGTAGAGCTGGTCGGCCTCGCCCTTGCGGACCACCTTGGTGTCGCCGCCGACGATCTGCACGCCGGCCTCGCGGGCCGTCTCGCGGATCGACACGAGGACCTGGGTGAGGCGCTCGATGGGCAGGCCCGTCTCCAGGATCAGGCCGAGGGTGAGGTACTTGGGGCGGGAGCCGGCGACGGCGAGGTCGTTGACCGTGCCGCAGACGGCGATCTTGCCGATGTCGCCGTTGCCGAAGAACGGCGGGTCGACGACGAAGGAGTCCGTCGTCATGGCGATGCGTCCGGTCTCGACCGGGAGGATCGCGCTGTCCTCCATGATGCCGACGTAGACGTCGCCGAGGGTCTCGGCGATGAGCTGGACCAGTTCCTGGCTCAGCTTCGCCCCGGTGCCGTGGTCGAGGAGGATCTCGTCACTGCTGCCGGCCGTGCTCGCGGTCATGGCTGCTCCTGGGTCGGGGAGGGGCGCGGTCACGGGGTCTTGATGTTCTTGCGGGGCAGGGTGCCCTCGGCGTCGAGGACGCTGATGACCTCGGCGGAGTCGGAGACGGTGGCGCAGTAGCCGTCCAGCCACTCCAGGGCGCGGTCCTTGTCCTCCTGGCGGGCGGAGACGACGCAGTCGGAGGGGACCCAGATGTTGTAGCCGCGGAAGAAGGCGTCGGCGGCGGTGGTCTGGACGCAGATCTGGGTCTGCATGCCGGTGATGAGGACGGTGTCGACGCCGAGGGCCTGGAGGCGCTCGTGCAGGTCCGTCTCGTAGAAGCCGGAGTCCTTGCTCTTCTCCATGACGACGTCCTCGGGGGCGAGGAACTCCTCCAGGACCTCGGCGCCGCGGGTGCCGCGCTGGACCGGGAGGTGGCCGTCGTAGCGCTCGGCGTTCGGGTCGTCGGGGTCGTTGACGAGCTGGAGGTGGAAGACGTGGTGGCCGCGGCGGCGGATCTCGTCGAGGAAGCCGGTGAAGTGCGGGGTGGCGGCGGCGACGGCCGCGACGCGCTCGGGGTTCTTCTCCACGAGCTCGTACTGGAGGTCGTTGGTGAGGACGGCGATCTTGGACATGGGTGTGCCCTTCGGTGAGGCCGTGCGGGTGTGTGGGCGCCGGGCGCGCGGAAGGGCGCGGCGGCGGGAAGGGTGCTCCGGGACGGACGGCGGCGGCACGCCGGGCCGGGTGCGGGCACGGCGGGGCCGGCCCGCGGGGCGCGGGCGGGTCCGGGAGGGAGCTGGAGACGTACGCGCCCGGGGCGTCCGGAGGGACGGGGGCGGTACGGGAAGGGGTGGTGCGGGAGGAGCGGTGGTGCGGGAGGAGCGGTGGTACGGGAGGAGCGGTGGTACGGGAGGAGCGGTGGTACGGGAGGAGCGGTGGTACGGGGAGGGCGGGCGGTACGGGGAGCGCGGGGTCAGCCCGCGAGGGCGGCGCTCTCCCGCTGCGGCTCGTGCAGCCAGGTGCCGGTGGCCTCGAAGTGGGCCAGGACGTCGGCGATCCGCGCGTACAGGTAGTGGCCGGTGACGGCCTCGCGCCCGTCGAGGCGGGCGTAGTCGGGCAGCTGCCCGTACTCGCGGAAGCCGAGCCGCTCCCAGAGGCCGACGGGGCCGTCGCTGCGGACTTCGAGGGTGATGACCTCACAGCCCATGTCGCGCGCCTTGTGCAGGGCCACGGACCAGCCCTCCAGGAGGAACTCGCCCCGGCGGTCGGGGGCGATGACACATCGGCGCATGTCGACGATGTGGCGGCGGGCCGGCAGCGGGGCCCGGGCGAGGGTCACCATGCCGACGATCCGGTCGTCCTCCTCGTCGCGGACCGCGAGGACGTCGATCGCGCCCTTGCGCAGGTCGGCGTCGAAGGCCCGCATCAGCGGCAGGCCCTTGTCGAGCCCGACGGGCTCGTAGAAGCCGAGGGTCTGCTCCTTGACCGCGACGGCGTCCATCAGCTCGATCATCTCGCGCATGTCCTTCTCGGACAGTTCGCGCGGCCATTCGTATCGCATGGGTCTTCCCGTGGGTTTGCCGGACGGTGGGCAGCCCGCGGGGACACCGGACACCGCCGCCCGCGCCGCCCGGCGCCGCGGCGGGCGGCGTGGGGCGGGGGTATGGGTACGCGGTGTCCGGTGTCGCCGGGGGGTGTTCGGGTGCCGGGCGGGTCCGCGGCGCGCTCCGGGGCGGCGTCGCCCCGGAGCCCCGGACCCCGAGCGTCAGACCGCGGCGACCCGAGCCTGCAGGTTGGTCTGCACCGCGGCGCCGGGCGAGACCTGCGTCAGCTGCGACGGGTCGGACCCGAGGCCGAGGACCGTGGCGGCGTAGACCTCGACGAAGTACGAGACGAAGAGGGAGTTGATCTTCGTGAGGTGCTCGACGAAGCGCTCCTCGTCCTCCTCGTCCTTGATCACGCGCATGATCATGTTCCAGACCATGTCGACGTGGTCGTCGTCCTCGTCGAGCGCGAGGTGGGCACGGGCGCCCTTGGTGTTGTTGGCGCCGACGTGCTGCTCCATGATGTCGAGCCAGTCGGGCTGGGTCTTGCCCGCGATGTACTCGAGGTAGAAGCCGCTGATCATCGAGGCGAGCGGGCCCTCGGTGGCGAGCGTGTAGTAGAAGTAGCCGTTGAGCAGCTCGGTGGCGAAGGTCGGACGGATCGCGTAGATCTCCTCGTCCGTCATGCCGACCTTGTGCAGGTCGCCGGCGAACATGCGGTCGTGGCGGCCCTCCTCGGCGCCGTACAGGCCCCACTCCTTGGAGAGCTGCGGGTCGCGGGTGGCCCAGTAGTTGGCGACCAGCGGGTCCACGGCGCGCTTGAGACCGATCCGGATCATGGTCTCCACGTTGTGGCGCTTGTAGAGGTCCATGTCGAACTTGTTCGCGTCGAGCATGCCCTCCGCGCCCTTGCTCTTCTCGTAGAAGTCACGCTCGAACTTCAGGAGGAGCTCGTCCACGCGCTTGCGGAACTCGGGGCGCTGGAGGCTGGAGTACGTGTTGTACGACTTGCTACGAGGCATGGTCATCCCCATCCGAGGTCGTTGATCACTTTGCCCTGGCCGGATCCGGCGAGGAATGCGCGCTCTTCCTGGGTACCGGTCCCCTGGACGAGAAGGAAGGACAGAGCCGCGGAAGCCGTGATCGCGAGAATGTTTCTCGCTGCACGTGCCATGGAAAACCCCTACCTTTCGGATGAGCGTTGAGGTCGTCAGCGCTTCGCTCATCCTCCGGCGGAAAGCCGTTTCTAGGCCAGTCCCCTCTGGGATCATGTTGCTCCTGGCGGAAACATGACAGGGGGATACAGTGAATGAAACCGACAGAAGCGGTGCGATTACCCCGCCACTGCTCCACGAATCGGCGGATCGTTTGTACCGCTTCGTATCGGAATCGCCCAGGTGCACCGTCGAAGCGGCGGCGGAGGCCCTCGGCATGGACCGGCACGAGACCGACGAGGCCGTCCGGGACCTGCGCGAGCTGGGGCTGCTGAGCACCGACACCAGTGGCAACAGCGGCCCCACGGACACCGGCGGCACCACCGGTACCGGTACGGAACCCCTGGTCCCGCATCCGGTGGACTTCGCCCGCGTGAAGGTCCTCAACCCGCTCCAGCGGGAGCTGAACCGCGCTCAGGCGCTCGTCGACGAGCTCCGGAGCGGCCTGGACCGGCTGGAGCTGTGCACTCCGCACTCCCAGCACGCCCACTGCTCGCTGGAGGTCGTCCACGAGCTGTCCGACGTGCGCCGGCTGATCACCGGCTTCGCCGACGAGTGCTGCGAAGAGGCGCTCACCTCGCAGCCGGGCGGCGCCCGCGTGGAGGAGGTGCTCGTGGACAGTATGGACCGCACGACCAGACTCCTCGGCCGCGGGATCCGGATGCGGACGCTCTACCAGCACACCGCCCGCTTCAGCCCCGCGACCCTCTCGTACGTCGACCTGGTGACCCCCCTCGGCGCCCAGGTCCGCACCCTCGCGGGCGGTTTTCCGCGCTGCATCATTTTCGACCGGAAGATCGGAATCCTGCCGCTCGTCAACGATTCGAAAGGCGCCGTGATCGTACGGGACCCGCAGGTCGTCGCTTTCGTGGCGGACGCCTTCGACCGGGTCTGGACGACCGCTTCCGACCTCTCCCCCGAGGAGCGCCGTTCCGACCGGGTCGCGGCCACGTCCGAGATTCAGCACGCCATTATCTCGCTTCTCACCCAAGGGGAATCGGACAAACGAATAGCCCAGGTCGTCGGAATTTCCCTGCGGAATTGCCAGCGACACATCTCCCACATCATGAAAAGCATCGGCGCCCGCAACCGGCTGCACGCCGGCTACCTGCTGAGCAAGGAGCCGTTCGGCGGCCATTAGGGCGTGTCCGGCGGGCCCGGCCGTGATGCGCCGGACGGGCCGCCGGGGGTGTCCGGCGGATCACGGCCCGAGCGGGCCGCCGCCGGAGGGGCCGCCGCTGGGCAGCGGGTCCCGGGGAGCCGTCTCCCGTTCCGCGGGCGTCACCGCCGGCGGGGCCGGGGGCGGCGTCCCCTTCCACAGCGACGTCAGCGCCACGCCGCCGACGAGCAGCGCCGCCGCGCACCAGCGCAGACCGCTGATCCCCTCGCCCAGGAACAGCGCCGCCGACGACATCCCGAAGACCGGGACGAGGAGCGAGAACGGCGCCACGGAGGAGGCCGGATAACGGCGCAGGAGCCAGCCCCACGCGCCGAAGCCGAAGATGGTGGTGATCCAGGCGACGTAGACGATGACGCCGACGCCCGTCCAGTCCAGCCCGCGCAGCGCGGCGAGGTCCCGCTCGGGCCCCTCCACGAGGAGCGAGAGGACGAGCAGCGGCAGGACCGGCACGGTGCTGACCCAGACCATGAAGTTGAGCGCGTCGGGCGGGGAGGCCTTGCGGGTCAGGACGTTGGAGACGCCCCAGCAGACCGCGGCGCCGATCACCAGGAGGAAGCCGATCAGGGGGCCCGAGGTGCCCTCGTCGACCGCCGCGACCGCGATGCCCGCGAGGGCGATCGCCATGCCCGCCACCTTGACCCGGCCCGGCCGCTCCCCGAGGGCGACGAAGGCGAACAGGGCCGTGAAGACGGCCTGGACCTGGAGGATCAGCGAGGAGAGCCCGGCCGGGGCGCCCAGGTCCATGCCGATGAAGAGCAGGCTGAACTTGACCACGCCCAGGACGAGTCCGACGCCCAGGATCCACTTCCAGGCCACTTTGGGGCGGCCGACGAGGAAGACGGCGGGCAGGGCGGCGGCGAGGAACCGGAGGGCCGAGAAGAGCAGCGGCGGGAAGTGGCCGAGACCGATCTCGATGACGACGAAGTTGACTCCCCAGACGGCGGCGACCAGCGCTGCCAGGGCGATGTGTGCGGGGCGCATGGTCCGAGGATCCCCTCGGCAACCGTGTAGCACCAGCACGGATCGCTACATGATGGGATGTAGCAACGCTTCATCCCGCGCTCCTCCGAACCCTCCGAGGTGGTCACCGTGCTGGACATCGGCCGTCTGCGGGCCCTGCACGCCGTCTCCGTCCACAAGACGGTGGGCGCCGCGGCCGAGGCCCTGGGGTACACCCCGTCCGCGATCTCCCAGCAGATCACCAAGCTGGAGCGGGAGACCGGCACCACCCTGCTCGAACGGCAGGGCCGGGGCATCCGGCTCACCGACGAGGCCCACCAGCTCGCCGCCACGACGAGCCGGCTCCTCGCCCTGATGGAGGAGGCGGAGGTGCGTCTGGAGGAGCGGCGCGGCAAGCCCTCCGGGCGGCTCACGATCGGCTGCTTCCCGAGCGCGGCGCGCGGTCTGATGCCCCGGGCGCTCGCGGAGCTGACCCGGCGCCACCCCGACGTGGACGTCCGGCTCTCGGAGGTGGACACGCACCTGTCGGTCGACCTGGTGGCGCGGGGCGTGATCGACCTGGCCGTGGCGCACGACTGGGACATCGCGCCGCTGCCGGCCCCGCCGGGGGTCGAGCAGGCGGTCGTCGGCGACGACCTGTGCGACATCCTCGTCCCCCGGGACCATCCGCTGGCGGCGCGGGACTCGGTGCGGCGGGAGGAGCTGGCGGACGAGCGGTGGATCTCGCAGCCGCCGGGCTCGGTCTGTCACGACTGGCTCGTACGGACGCTGCGGGCGACCGGGTACGAGCCGCTGATCGTCCATCAGGCGGGCGAGAACCACACGCAGGTGGCGCTCGTGGCGGCCGGCCAGGGCATCGCCCTGGTCCCCCGCCTGGGGCGCGGGGCGCTGCCGCCGGAGGTGACGCCGATCCGCCTGGACCCGATGCCGAAGCGCCGTCTGCACGCCATGTGGCGCACGGGCGCGGCCCGCCGCCCGGCGATCCGCGAGACGGTGAGCACCCTCCAGGAACTCTGGCCGTCCATAGCGTCCCCGGCCTGACGGAACCCGTCCCCGGGCAGCACCCCGACAAACCCCCACCGACCGGCCGCCCCACAGCCCCGCCGCCGGGCGGTCCCGTACGCCTCCACTCAGGCCCGCCGCCAGGCGATTCCCGCGCGGGTCCTTGACCTGGCAGTTACTTTCCGGCTATCCGTGTCCCCTTGGAAGTTTCCTTCACCCCCGCACGGCCGGAAGGAGCATCAGTGCACCACCGCGCCCCCGCACCCCCCTCCGCCCCCGCACCCGCCCCCGCCCCCGCTCCCGTCCCCTCCCGACGCACCCTCCTCGCGGTCACCGCCGCCGCCGCGGTCGCCGCCGTCACCGGGACGGGCGCCCCCGCCCTGGCCGCCCCCGAGCGGCACGACGACCGGAGGCTCCGGCGGATCGTCGACCGCATGTCCCTGGAGGAGAAGGTCGGCCAGCTCTTCGTGATGCGGGTGTACGGGCACTCCGCGACCGATCCGGACCGGGCCGACGCCGACGCCAACCTCGCCGAGATCGGGGTCCGCACGGCCGCCGAGCTGATCGCGCGCTACCACGTCGGCGGGATCATCTACTTCTCCTGGGCCCACAACACCCGCGACCCGCAGCAGATCGCCGACCTCTCCAACGGCATCCAGCAGGCCGCCCTCGCACAGCCCGTCCCGGTCCCCGTGCTCGTCTCCACCGACCAGGAGCACGGGATCGTCTGCCGGGTGGGCGAGCCCGCCACCCTGCTGCCCGGCGCGATGGCCCTCGGCGCCGGCCGCTCGCACGCCGACGCCCGCCGGGCCGCGCGGATCGCGGGCGCCGAACTCGCCGCGATGGGCATCCGGCAGAACTACGCCCCGGTCGCCGACGTGAACGTCAACCCGGCCAACCCGGTCATCGGCGTCCGCTCCTTCGGCTCCGACCCGCGCGCGGTCGCCGGACTCGTCACCGCCCAGGTCGAGGGATACCAGCGGGCGGGGGTCGCGGCCACCTCCAAGCACTTCCCGGGCCACGGCGACACCGCCGTGGACAGCCACTACGGCCTGCCGACCATCACCCACACCCGGGAGCAGTGGGAGGAGCTGGACGCCCCGCCGTTCCGCGCCGCGATCGCCGCCGGGATCGACTCGATCATGACCGCGCACATCGTGGTCCCGGCGCTCGACCCGAGCGAGGACCCGGCGACCCTCTCCCGGCCCATCCTCACCGGCATCCTGCGCGAACGGCTCGGCTACGACGGCGTGGTGGTCACCGACGCGCTCGGCATGGAGGGCGTGCGCACCAAGTACGGCGACGAGCGCGTCCCGGTCCTCGCGCTCAAGGCCGGGGTGGACCAGCTCCTCAACCCGCCGAAGCTCGACGTCGCCTGGAACGCGGTCCTGAACGCGGTCCGCACCGGCGAGCTGACCGAGGCCCGGCTGGACGAATCGATTCTGCGCATCCTGCGCCTGAAGGCGAAGCTGGGCCTGTTCCGGCAGGCGTACGTGACCCGGGCGGGCGTCGAGCGGGTGGTCGGCGCGAAGGCCCACCTCGCGCAGGCCGACCGGATCGCCGAGGCGACCACCACCCTGCTCCTCAACGAGGGCGGCCTCCTGCCGCTGCGCCCCGCGCGCCACCGCTCGGTCCTGGTCGTCGGCGCCGACCCGGCCTCGCCCTCCGGCACCACCGGGCCGCCCACCGCGACCCTGGCGGCGGCCCTGCGGGAGCTGGGGTTCACCGCGACGGCGCTCTCCACCGGGACGGCACCGACCGCCGCGAAGATCGACGAGGCGGTGGCGGCCGCGGCCGGCAAGGACGCGGTGGTCGTGGGCACGTACAACGTCACCGCGACCAGCACCCAGCGCACCCTGGTGGCGCGGCTCGCGGCGACCGGGGTGCCCGTCGTGACGGTCGCGATCCGCAATCCGTACGACGTCGCGCACCTGACGGGCCAGCGGGCGACCCTCGCCGCGTACTCCTGGACCGACGTCGAACTCCGGGCCGCCGTCCGGGTCCTGGCCGGGCGGGCGAAGCCGGTGGGCCGGCTCCCGGTGCCGGTGCAGAGCGCGGACGACCCGGCCCGGGTGCTGTACCCGGTCGGGTACGGCCTGTCGTACCGCTGAACGACGGCGGGGGCGCGCCCGGACGGGCGCGCCCCCGCTTCACGCGCAGGGGGTCACGGCCGCAGGCCGTGCTCCCGCGTCGCCTCCTCGTCGACCGCCCGGTCGAGGCGGGCGTCGAAGCGGGCCAGCGGCTGCGCCGCCTGGGCGGCCGGGGCGGGGACGCCGGCCCAGGCGAGGATGCGGGCGGTGGCCTTCGCCCGCTCGGCCTCGACCAGGCCCTCCACGTTCGCTCCGTGGTTGGCGCCCGGGGCCACGTACACGTAGCTGTCGCGCGCGCCCTTGCCCAGGCGGAACTTCTCGGAGCCCCACGGGTCGTTGCCGCCGTAGACGAACAGCATCTGCCGCGCGTTGTTGCGGACCCAGGAGTCCACGTCCTTCATGGCGCGCGGGTCGAACTTCATCGGGATCTCGCGCGGCACGAAGTTGCGGGCGGGCTGGTAGCCGTAGCGGCTCAGGCCCTTGAGGTGCGGCTGCTTGATGAAGGGCGCGCCGAGCTGGGTCGCCGCCTGGTAGTAGTACGGCGTGTACGTCTCCAGGCCCTGGTCGGTGTAGGCGGACCAGCCGGAGTAGGCGTCGATCGTGTCGTACACCTCGTCGTCGGTCGCGGTCTTCGCGACCGGGATCTGATCGCAGACGTCCTGGCCGTAGTACTGCCAGAAGCCCCACACGAAGTCGAGGACGACGGCCTCGTAGGCCTTGTCGAGCGTGCCGACCGTGTTGAAGGTGGCGCCCTGCTCCTGGGCCCACGCCTTGTACTTGGCCTGGAGGGGGCCGCGCCGGACGAGCGCCTCGCGCTGGAGGTCGTTCAGGCGGTCGCGGCACTCCTTGGTGCCGACGGTCGCGAAGAAGCGGTCGTAGGCCGAGTCCTCGTCGTTGACCACGTCGTTCGGGGCGACGTAGGCGACGACGCCGTCCATGTCGCGCGGGTAGAAGCGCTCGTAGTAGGTGGCGGTCATGCCGCCCTTGGAGGCGCCGGTGGAGAGCCACTTCTTGCCGTAGATCTTCTTCAGGGCGGTGAAGATCCGGTGCTGGTCGCTGGCGGCCTGCCAGATGTTCAGCTTCGACCAGTCGGCCGGCTGCGGCCGGGACGGGGTGAAGAAGCGGTACTCCATGGAGATCTGGTTGCCGTCGACGATCCGGGTCGGCTCGGCCCGGCTCGGCGTGGTGCTCAGGTTGTATCCGCTGGTGCGGAAGACGGTGGGGCGGTCCGTGTCCTTGTGAAGGACCGAGATCCGCTGCTGGAACGTGCCCTTCCAAGGGCGCGCGTGGTCGATCGGCTGTTCGTAGTTCAGGACGAAGTAGCGGTAGCCGGCGTACGGCTTCTCCTCGATCAGGGTCATTCCCGGGATCGCCAGGATGCGGTCCTTGATGTCCTCGGCGGCGGCCCGGTCGGCGGCCCCGCCCCGCGAGTCGGCGACGGACGCGGTGCCGGTGTCCGTGTCCGCGGCGGTGGCCACGCCGGTGGAGCCCACGGTGCCTATCAGCACCGAGAGCGACAGCAGCAGCCTGAGCGACGTGCGCATGCACCCTCCCCATGATTCACAACGGTGTCGCGAACCTAGCGGGGGCAACGTGTGGACCGCCAGACCCAGTTGGTCCTTACTCGTGAACTTTCCTGTGCTTCAGCACAGGATCCACCCCGTGGAGGTCCCCCGGCCGGCCACCGAACCCGCCGCCCGGACGCAGCGGTTGAGGGCGTGCACGGTGAGGGTCCCGGTCTGCCGGTCGAACAGGCCGGACCTGACGGCGGGCCGGCCGCCGCGCGGCTGGATCGAGACGGACATGGGCCGGCGGGGCCCCGAGGCCCTGGCGACGGTGAGGGCGCAGACGTACTGCCGGGTCCGGTAGAGGCGCAGCTCCCCGGTGGGGAAGGCGATCGTCCGGGTGGGCCGCCCCTGACAGACGGAGACGGCGTCGGCGGTGCCGGCCCCCGGGCCGGCGGGGAGGGGCAGCAGGAGCAGCGCGAGGGCGGTGAGCAGCGGTACGAGGACACGGGCGGCCGGCCGCCGCCCGCGCCGTGCGGCCGGCGTGTCGTCCGTGGCCATGCGTTCCCTCCCGGGCGTAGCTCCGCACTGGTGTACGGGACTACGACGCACCGACCCCTCGAACGGTTGCCTCCGGCACGCCTCAGGCCTCGATCCGCGCCGGCTCCGCCTCCCCCACGAAGGTGCTCCAGAGCTTCGCGTACCGCCCGCCCAGGGCGAGGAGTTCGTCGTGGGTGCCGTCCTCCGCGACCCGGCCGTGGTCCATGACGACCACCCGGTCGGCGCGGGCGGCCGTGGTCAGGCGGTGGGCGACGACGAGGGTGGTGCGGCGGCCCGCGATCCGGTCGGTGGCCTGGTTGACCTGGGCCTCGGTCGCCAGGTCCAGGGCCGCCGTCGCCTCGTCCAGGAGCAGGACGTCCGGGTCGACGAGTTCGGCGCGGGCCAGGGCGATGAGCTGGCGCTGCCCGGCGGAGAGGTTCCGGCCGCGCTCGGCCACCTCGTGGAGGTAGCCGCCGTCGAGCGTGGCGATCATCTCGTGCGCGCCGACCGCGCGGGCCGCCGCCTCCACCTCGGCGTCGGTCGCATCCGGCCGCCCGTAGGCGATGGCGTCGCGGACCGTCCCGGCGAAGAGGTACGCCTCCTGGGGGACGACCCCGAGCCGGTGCCGGTACGCGGTGAGGTCGAGGTCCCGCAGGTCGGTGCCGTCGGCGGTGACCCGGCCGCCCGTGGGGTCGTAGAACCGCGCGACCAGCTTGACCAGGGTGGACTTCCCCGCGCCGGTCTCGCCGACGAAGGCGACGGTCTGCCCGGCGGGGATCCGCAGGTCGACCCCGGTCAGCGCCTCTTCCTCCTCCCCGTACGCGAAGGAGACGTCCTCGAAGGCGATCTCGCCGCGCAGCGAGAGCACGTCCAGGGGCGCGTCGGCGGCGGCCGTCGACGTCGGCTCCTGGAGGAGCTCCTGCATCCGCTTCAGGGAGACGGCGGCCTGCTGGTAGCCGTCGAAGACCTGCGAGAGCTGCTGCACGGGCGCGAAGAACAGGTCGATGTAGAGGAGGTAGGCGACGAGGGCGCCGGTGGTGAGCGTCCCGGCCTCGATGCGGTTCGCGCCGACGACCAGGACGGCCGCGGCGGCGGCCGAGGACAGCAGGGTGACGAACGGGAAGTAGATCGAGATCAGCCACTGGCCCCGGACGCGGGCCTCGCGGTAGGAGTCGCTGCGCTCCGCGAACCGCTCGGCGCCCGACCGCTCGCGGCGGAAGGCCTGCACGATCCGCAGCCCGGCCACCGACTCCTGGAGGTCGGCGTTGACGACGCTGATCCGCTCGCGCGCCAGCTCGTACGCCTTCACGCTGGAGCGCCGGAACCAGTACGTGGCCACGGCGAGGACCGGCAGGGTCGCGAAGACCACCAGGGCGAGCTGGAGGTCGAGCACGAGCAGCGCGACCATGATCCCGAAGAAGGTCACGACGGAGACGAAGGCGGTGACCAGGCCCGTCTGGAGGAAGGTGGACAGGGCGTCCACGTCCGTGGTCATCCGGGTCATGATCCGGCCGGTCAGCTCGCGCTCGTAGTAGTCCAGGCCGAGCCGCTGGAGCTGGGCGAAGATCTTCAGGCGCAGGGCGTAGAGGACCCGCTCGCCGGTGCGGCCGGTCATCCGGGTCTCGGCGGTCTGCGCGACCCACTGCACGAGCACGGTGACCAGGGCGAGCGCGGAGGCCGCCCAGACGGCGCCGATCGCGAGCCGGTTCACGCCCTCGTCGATGCCGTGCCGGATCAGGACGGGCAGCAGGAGTCCGGTGCCGGCGTCGAGGGCGACCAGGCCGAGGCTGATGAGCAGGGGCAGGCCGAAGCCCCGCAGCAGCCGGCGCAGGCCGTAGGCGTCCTCGGGGGCCACGGCCCGGGCCTCGTCGATGTCGGGGACGTCGGTGGCGGGCGGCAGGGCCGCGACGGCGGCGAGCAGCTCGGGGGTGGCCCCGGGCACGGCGCTCTCCCGGCCGGTGGCCCCGTCCCGTACCCACAGGGTGGGGGTGATGCCCCGCTCGGCGTCGAACTCGGCGTCCAGCTCGTCCCGCAGCGTGCGGTCCTCGGCCGGTGCCGGCGGGGTGACGTGGCCGGGCGAGACGGCGCCCAGCTCCTCGGGGTCGGTGAGCAGGCGGCGGAAGAGCGGGGAGCGCTCCTCCAGCTCGGCCTGGGTGCCGATGTCGGCGAGGCGCCCGCCGTCGAGGACGGCGATGCGGTCGGCGAGGTTGAGGGTGGAGCGGCGGTGGGCGATGAGCAGGGTCGTACGGCCCGCCATCACCGACTTCAGGGCCTCGTGGATCTCGTGCTCGACCCGGGCGTCCACGGCGGAGGTGGCGTCGTCGAGGAGCAGCAGCCGGGGGTCGGCGAGGATCGCGCGGGCGAGCGCGACGCGCTGGCGCTGGCCGCCGGAGAGGGTCAGTCCGTGCTCGCCGACCTTGGTGTCGTACCCCTGGGGCAGCTCGGCGACGAACCGGTCGGCCTGGGCGGCGCGGGCGGCGGTCTCGATCTGCTCCTGGGTGGCGTCGGGGGCGCCGTACGCGATGTTGGCGCGGACCGTGTCGGAGAAGAGGAAGGAGTCCTCGGGGACCAGGCCGACGGCGGCGCGCAGCGAGTCGAGGGTGAGCTCGCGGACGTCGTGGCCGCCGACGAGGACGGCGCCCCGGGAGACGTCGTAGAAGCGGGGCAGGAGGAGCGAGACGGTCGACTTGCCGGAGCCGGAGGCGCCGACGACGGCGACGGTCTCGCCGGGCCGGATCTCCAGGGAGAACCCGTCGAGGACGGGACGCCCGTCCTCGTAGGCGAAGGTCACGTCGTCGAACTCGACCGTGGCGGGGGCGTCGGCCGGGAGCTCCTTGGTGCCGTCCTTCACGACCGGCTCGGTGTCGACGAGGTCGAGGACGCGCTCGACGCCGGCGCGGGCCTGCTGGCCGACGGTGAGGACCATGGCGAGCATGCGGACCGGGCCGACGAGGGAGGCCAGGTAGGAGGAGAAGGCGACGAAGGTGCCGAGGGTGATCTGCCCCTTGTAGGCGAGCCAGCCGCCGAGGGCGAGGACGGCGACCTGGCCGAGGGCGGGCACGGCCTGGAGGGCGGGGGTGTACCGGGAGTTGAGCCGGACCGTCCGCAGCCGGCCGGCGAAGAGCCTGCGCCCGGCCTCGCGGATCTTGCCGGTCTCCTGGTCCTCCTGCCCGAAGCCCTTGACGACCCGGACGCCGGACACGGCCCCGTCGATGACCCCGGCGACCAGGGCGGCCTGCTGCTGGGCGTGCCAGGTGGCGGGGTGGAGGCGGGTGCGACTGCGCCGGGCGATGTACCAGAGGGCGGGGGCGACGGCGAGGGCGACGAGGGTGAGCGGCGGGGAGAGCCAGGCCATGACGCCCAGCGAGATCAGGAAGAGCAGGACGTTCCCGACGGTCATCGGGAGCATGAAGAGCAGGCTCTGGATGAGCTGGAGGTCGGTGGTGGCCCGCCCGACGACCTGCCCGGTGGACAGCTCGTCCTGCCGCCGCCCGTCGAGCCGGGTGATCGTGCCGTACATGTCGGTGCGCAGGTCGTGCTGCACGTCGAGCGCCAGGCGCCCGCCGTAGTAGCGGCGCACGTAGGTGAGGGCGTAGACGAGGACGGCGGCCCCGATCAGGAGCCCGGTCCAGGTGGCGAGGTCCCGGGTCTTCGTCCCGATGACGTCGTCGATGATCACCTTGGTGAAGAGCGGCACGAGGGCGAGGACGCCCATGCCGACGAGGGACGACCCGAGCGCGAGGAGCGTGTTGGCCCGGTACCGCCAGGCGTACCCGGCGAGCCTGCGCGCCCAGCCCTGCTGTTTCTCCCCGACCGCCGCCACGTGTGACCTCCCGTCCGTCCTGTTCTACCGGAAGGCCCAACGCGGCCGACGTGCGATTTCATCCCGCCGCAACAAAGACGGGGCCCGGGTCGGAGGAGGATCGGACCGTGGTCCCAGGCCCCTCCCCGGCGCACGGCAGGCGTCAGCAGTAGCAGTTGCTCGCGTAGTACGCGAAGACGAGGACGACCGTGGCGGTCACGACGGCGGCGCTCGCCAGGCGTCCCTTGCGGTGCCGCTCGGAGCCCCGGAACAGCTCCCAGAGGCCGTACCCCGTGAAGAGGGCGAAGAGCCCGCCGCCCGCGCCGGTCAGGACGGGGCTCACGCTCCAGCCCCACAGGGCGAGGGCCACCAGGCCGACGAGGAGCGCACAGGCCAGGAGCTGCAGCAGCAGTTCGCCCACGGTCTCGACGACCGCCTCCTTCAGGAACTCCACGACCTTTCCCGCCACGACTCCCCCTCGCACACGCACACGGACCGTCGGCGGGAAGGACCCGCGCGGGGCCGGAAGGGTTGCCCGGCCCCGTCACAGGTGCGTCGGCTCGAACATCCTCAGCAGGGCCGGGAGGACGACCACCGAGGGGCCCGGGGTCGCGAGGGACTTCGCGAGGTCGGCCGCCAGGGTGTCGGGAGCGGTGAGGACGCCGGGGACGCCGAAGGACTCGGCGAGGGCGACGAAGTCCGGGCGGGTCAGCTCGGTGCCGGTGGCCTCGCCGTACGCGTCGGTCATGTACTCGCGCAGGATGCCGTAGCCCCCGTCGTCCACGATCAGCCACGTCACGTCGAGGCCGTACTGCTTCGCCGTGGCCAGCTCCGCGAGCGAGTACATCGCGCCGCCGTCGCCGGAGACCGCCAGGACCGGCTGGGAGGGGTCCGCGACGGCCGCGCCGAGGGCGGCGGGGAAGGCGTAGCCGAGGCCGCCGGCGCCCTGCGCGGAGTGCATGGTGTTCGGGTGCCGGGCGTCGAAGGCCGACCAGGCCCAGTACGCGAGGATCGTCATGTCCCAGAAGCTCGGGGAGCGGGCCGGGAGCGCCTCGCGCACGGCGGCGACGACCCGCTGCTCCGTGTCGAGGCCCTGGGCGGCGATCCGGTCCCGGACCCGGCCGAGGACGGCCGCGACCCGCTCGGGGGCGGTCGGGTCGGTGCGCTCCCCGACCATCTCCAGGATGGCCTGGAGCGCGAGCCGCGCGTCGGCGTGGATGCCGAGCGCCGGGTGGTTGGACTCCAGCTTCCCCGCGTCCGCCTCGATCTGGATCACCCGGCCGCGCGGGGCGAAGGTGTGGTAGTTCGAGGACAGCTCGCCGAGCCCGGAGCCGACGACGAGGAGGACGTCGGCGTCCTCCAGGAAGTCGGTGGTGTGCCGGTCCTCCAGCCAGGACTGGAGGGACAGCGGGTGCTTCCAGGGGAAGGCGCCCTTGCCGCCGAAGGTGGTGACCACGGGCGCGTCGATCCGCTCGGCCAGGGCCCGCAGCTTCCCGGACGCGTCGGAGCGGACGACCCCGCCGCCCGCGACGATCACCGGCCGCTCGGCGTGCGCGAGCAGATGGGCCGCCACCGCCGTCAGCTCGGGGCGCGGCACGACCTCCTCGGGGGTCGCGTCCATCGCGGTGACCACCGGCAGCGTCGTCCGCGCCGTGAGCACGTCCTGCGGGATCTCCACCCAGACGGGCCCGTGCGGGGCGGTCAGCGCCGACTCCCAGGCGGCGGCGATCGCGGAGGGGATCTGGGACGGCGTGCGGGCCGTGTGGACGGACTTCACGACGTCCCGGAAGGAGGCCTGCTGGTCGCGCAGCTCGTGCAGGTAGCCGTGCCGGCCGCCGCCGAGCCCGGCCGCCGGGACCTGGCTGCCGATCGCGACGACCGGGGCCGAGGCGGCGGCGGCCTCCTGGAGCGCGGCGAGCGACAGGAGCGCGCCGGGCCCGGTGGAGAGCAGCAGCGGGGCCGCCTCGCCGGTGATCCGGCCGTACGCGTCGGCGGCGAAGCCCGCGTTGTTCTCGACGCGCAGGCCCACGTACCGCAGCGGCGAGCGGCGCAGCGCGTCGAACATCCCGAGCGCGTGCTGCCCCGGGATCCCGAAGACGGTGGTCGCGCCGAGCCCGGAGAGGGTCTCGACGACGAGGTCCCCGCCGGTCCGCCCCGGGGGCGGGTTCAGGGCCGCCTCGATCTGGGCGGGCGTGGGGCGCAGGACCAGGTCGTGGTCGTGGGTCATGGCGGGTCCCTCGGAGCGGTGGCGGGCGGGGTCGGGTGCGGCCGGGAGCGGCCGCGCCCGACGCTCACCAGTGTCGCGCGGAGCGGGAGCGGGGACGGGCCGGGTCGCGCGGGCCGGGGCCGCGCCCCGCCCCGCGCGTCCGCCGGCTACTTCGCCGCGCGGCCCGCCGCGATCTGGCGGGACATGATCGTCGTCAGCTCGTACGCCGTGTGGGAGGCGGCGACGGCGGTGATCTCGGCGTGGTCGTAGGCCGGGGCGACCTCGACGACGTCGGCGGAGACCAGGTTGCAGGAGGACAGGCCGCGCAGGATCTCCAGGAGCTCGCGGGAGGTCATGCCGCCCGCCTCGGGGGTGCCGGTGCCGGGCGCGTGGGCCGGGTCGAGGCAGTCGATGTCGATGGAGATGTACAGCGGGCGGTTCCCGATGCGCTGGCGGAGCTGGTCGGCGACCTCGTCGGCGCCGCGCCGGTAGACGTCGGCGGAGGTGACGATGCCGAAGCCCATCTTCTCGTCGTCGGTCAGGTCCTGCTTGCCGTACAGCGGGCCGCGCGTGCCGACGTGCGACAGCGCCTCGGTGTCGAGGATGCCCTCCTCGACGGCCCGGCGGAACGGGGTGCCGTGGGTGTACTCGGCGCCGAAGTAGGTGTCCCAGGTGTCGAGGTGCGCGTCGAAGTGGAGCAGGGCGACCGGGCCGTGCTTCTTGGCGACCGAGCGGAGCAGCGGGAGCGCGATGGTGTGGTCGCCGCCGAGGGTCATCATGCGGGCGCCGGTGCCGAGGAGTTCGTCGGCGGCGGCCTCGACGGTCTCGACGGCCTCGTTGATGTTGAACGGGTTGGCGGCGATGTCACCGGCGTCCGCGACCTGCGCGAGGGCGAACGGGGAGGCGTCCTGCGCCGGGTTGTACGGACGGAGCAGGCGGGAGGCCTCGCGGATGGCGTTGCCGCCGAAGCGGGCGCCGGGGCGGTAGGAGACGCCGCTGTCGAAGGGGACGCCGACCACGGCGACGTCGGCGGTGCCGACCTCGTCGAGCCGCGGCAGCCGGGCGAACGTCGCGGGACCGGCGTACCGCGGGACGCGGGACGAGTCGATCGGGCCGCGGAAAGCGTTCTGGTCGCTGCTGCTCATGGTCGGGTCCTCCGGGGGGCGAGGGGGTTTCCGGCTCGGTTCTCCGGCTCGGTTCTCCGGCACGACGATAGGCACCGGGAAAGCGGCACAGAAGTGTACGTTCACTCCACTCTACGAGCCGATGATGTACGAAGGGTCCATGACGACGAGTCCCGCGCACCCCGCCTCCACTCCCCCGGCCCCGCCGGTCTCGCTGGCCGCGCTGCTCGCCCGCCGGGACCTGGGCCTGCGGCTGCTCGCCGGACCCGGGGACGTACCGCTGCACTGGGTGCACACCTCGGAGATGGCCGACCCGTACCCGTACCTGCTCGGCGGCGAGCTCCTGATGACGGCGGGGGTGCAGCTCGCCGATCCGGCGCGGTACGTGGAGCGGGTCGTGGAGGCGGGGGCGGCGGCGCTCGCGTTCGGGGTGACGCCGGTGTACGACACGGTCCCGGCGGAGCTGGTCGAGGCCTGCGAACTCCAGGGCCTCCCGCTCCTGGAGGTGCCGCCGCGCACCCCGTTCACGGCGGTGGCGCGGGCGGTGTGGCGGCTGATGGCGGAGGCGCGGCTGCACGAGCTGCGCCGGGTGACGGAGGCCCAGCGGTCCCTGGCGACGGCGGCGGCACGGCCGGCCCCGGTCCCGGCGGTCCTCGGCGCGCTCGCCGCCCGGCTCGGCGGCCGGGCGGTCCTCCTCGCCCCGGACGGCACGGAGTCGGCGGCGGCCGGCCGGGAGGTCCCGGCGGAGGCGTCCCGGGCGCTGCGGGAACTGGCGGGGGTCCTGGGCCCGCGCCCCGGCGGCCCGGCGTCGGCGGGCGGGGAGAGCGGGGGCCTGCGCCTCGCGGCGTACGCGCTCGGCGGCGGCGACGGACTGGCCCTGGGGGTGGCGACGGAGCGGCGGGACCCCGGCGACCGCACGATCGCGGGCGTCGCGGTGGTCCTGCTCTCCCTCCTGACGGCCCCGCACCGGGGCGCGGACGCGGCGGTACGGGACGGGGCCCTGGTCCGGCTGCTCCTGGGCGCCTCCCCGGCGGAGGCGGCGGCCGCCCTGGACCCGGGCCCGTGGACGGTGGTCCACGCGCGGGGCGGCGACGGCACCCCGTTCGCGACGGCGGACCTGGCGGCGTCGCTGGGGACGGCGCTGGTGGAGACGGAGCACGCGGCGACAGAGCCGCCCACAGCGCGCGGAGAGGAGCTTGGGGAGGCAGGAGCGGCCCGTGTCTCCGGGGCGGCCCCCGCCTCCGTACGACTCCTTCTGCCCGCTTCTTCCCCCGTCACCGCCCGGCCCGGCTGGTTTCTCGGCGTCTCCGCCCCGGCCGCCGCCGGGGACCTCCCCGCCGCCGACAAGCAGGCGGCGCGGGCGCTGCGCCGGGCGGAGGCGACCAGGAAGCCCCTGGTCCACCACCGCCCGGGCGGCCTCGCGTCCCTCGTGGACCCGGACGAGGCCGCCGCCCACGCCCGGACCCTCCTCGCCCCTCTGAACGAACCGCTCAGGGAGACCCTGCGCGCCTGGCTCTCCCTCCACGGCAGCTGGGACCGGACGGCGGTGGCCCTGGACGTGCACCGCAACACCGTCCGCCAGCGCATCACCCGCTGCGCGGCGCTCCTCGACCGGGACCTGGACGACCCGGACGTGCGGATGGAGCTGTGGTTCGCGCTCGGGTGAGGACGTGGATCAGCGGATCAGTAGAGCTTGTTGACGGCGGTCTTCGTCGTCGTACGGAAGGCGGTCAGCGGGGCGTCCTTCAGGTCGCCCATCTGCCCCCAGCGGACCAGGGTGACGGTGCGGCCGTCGCGGCCGACGGAGAAGAGGTGGATGTCGGTGCTGCCGATCTGCGGGTCGGCGGTGTCCAGGCTGTAGACCCAGGCGCCCTCCTCGACGGCGACCTTGCCGTGGGAGGCGCTGACGGCGTGCAGGCCCGGGTTCTGCTGCTCGAGCAGGGGTCCGCAGCCGGCGAGGGACTTGCGGAGGGTGTCGACCAGCTTCACGGCGTCGGCCTCGGTGCGGGCGACGGTGGTGACCTGGACGCCGTTGGTGTCGAGCTCGGTGTTGAACTCGCGGTAGCGGGTGTTCTGCGCCGGGATCTTGTACGGGGCGCAGAGGACGCCGCCGTTCTCCGGGACGCCGGTGAAGACCTGGGTGGCGGTCCACGGCGTCGACGACGGCGGCATCTGGGAGGCGGCGAGGAAGGCGGGCTGGGCGGCGGCCTGCGCCGGCTCCGTGGCGAGCGCCGCGAAGCCCAGGGCGGCAGCGGCGGCGGTGGCGAGTGCGGTGCGGAGCTTGTTCATGGTGGTGGATCCCCCGTGGGTCGTTCGGTCAGTGCTCCACCAGCGTCGGGGGTGGCGCCCGCCGCCCGCAACGGTGACGCGCCCGCCCTCCGTCCCGGAACCATTCCACCCCCGCTGACGTGCAAGGACGTGAAGGGTGGGACGCAAGACCGAGGGGGATGGAATGCCGAAGGACGCCGCCGTCGAGGAGTTCGCGGGGCTCGTGCGCACGCTGAAGGCGCGGGACGGGAGGAGTTACGAGGCGCTGGGCCGGCGGCTGAGCGTCAGCGCGTCCACCCTCCACCGCTACTGCTCCGGCGCGACCGTCCCGGAGGGGTTCGCCGTGGTCGACCGCCTCGCCCTGCTGTGCGGGGCGGACGAGGAGGAGCGGCGGGCCCTGGAGGCGGCCTGGACCCGCGCGGACGGCGCCCGCCGCCCGGCGGCACCGGAACCCGGCGCGGAACCGGCACCCGAGCCCGGCCCGGAGCCGGAGCCGGCTCAGGAGCCCGCGCCGGCCCCGGAGCCCGCGCCCGAGCCCGAGCCGGAGCCCGCGCCCGAGCCCGCGCCCGAGCCCGCGCCCGAGCCCGTGCACGCGCGCGTGCCGGACCTCCCGCCCGCGCGGCGGAGGCGTCGGTGGGGGTGGACGGGCGTGGTCTGCGGGGCGCTGGCGGTCGTGGGGACGGTGACGCTCGGAGCCGTACTCCTGCCGGGGAAGGCCCCGGAGCGGGCCGCCGAACCGCCGGTGCCGCTGACGTGGACGGTCGCCTCGGACCTCTGGAAGAACGGGTGCGGGCACACCTACCTCGTGGAGCGGACGCCCCCGCCTCCGCCGGAGGCGGCCGACGCACGGAGCTGGGCGACGGCGCAGGGGGCCGTGGACGGCGGGGAGACCCTGGTGCGGGTGTCGGTGCAGGGGAAGGGCACGGCGGCGGTGGTGCTCCAGGCGCTGCACGTGCGCGTGGTGGAGCGGGGCGCGACGCTGCCGTGGGCGGCGTACCGGACGGACGACGGGTGCGGCGGGGCGGTGACGCCGCGCCGCTTCGAGGTGGACCTGGACCGGCCGCGGCCGGTGGCACGGCCGCTGGACGGCTACGACGCCTCCGGGCAGGAGGGCCGGACGCTCCCGGCGGTCTCCTTCCCGTACGCGGTCAGCGCCGCCGAGCCGGAGGAGCTGCTGGTCTCGGCGGGTGCGGCGGGGTGCGACTGCCGCTGGTACCTGGAGCTGGAGTGGAGCTCGGAGGGGCGCCGGGGCACGGTCCGGATCGGGGACGAGGACGGCGCACCCTTTCGGACGAGCGGGGCGAAGGGGCGGCCCGTGCACGGGTACGACTCCGTGGGGCGGGCCTGGATCACAGACCAGGAGTCTGGACAGAGCGGGTGACCGATGGGTAACTTCGACTGATACAGGCTGAGCAAGCGCTTAGGCACATGCCGGAGCGTCGGAGCGACCGGCCGGACCAGGACAGGAACCGAAGGAGGCGGCTCGTGCGCCGTACCGTATTCAACGAGGACCACGAGGCGTTCCGGGAGACCATCCGGGCCTTCATCGAGGCCGAGGTCGTCCCGGTCTACGACGAGTGGTTCGCGGCCGGCCAGGCGCCCCGCGACTTCTACTACAAGCTCGGCGAGCTGGGCATCTTCGGCATCAACGTGCCCGAGGAGTTCGGCGGCGCGGGCCTGGACACCCACAAGTTCGAGGCGGTCCTCTACGAGGAGACCGCGCGCGCGGGCGTCCAGTTCGGCGGCTCCGGCGTCCACGTCCTCCTGGCCCTGCCGTACCTGAAGATGCTGGCCACCGAGGACCAGAAGAAGCGCTACCTGCCGAAGTTCGTCTCCGGCGAGGAGATGTGGGCGCTCGCCATGACCGAGCCGGGCACCGGCTCCGACGTCGCGGGCATGAAGACCACGGCCAAGCTCTCCGAGGACGGCACCCACTACGTCCTCAACGGCGCCAAGACCTTCATCACCGGCGGCGTCCACGCCGACCGCGTGATCGTCTGCGCCCGCACCTCCGCCCCGTCGGCCGAGGACCGCCGCTTCGGCATCTCGCTCTTCGCCGTGGACACCAAGTCCGAGGGCTACTCGATCGGCCGCAAGCTCGACAAGCTGGGCCTGCGCACCTCCGACACCGCCGAGCTGGCGTTCGTCGACGTCAAGGTCCCGGTCGAGGACCTGCTCGGCGAGGAGGGCAAGGGCTTCTCCTACCTCGGCCACAACCTCGCCTCCGAGCGCTGGGGCATCGCCTTCGGCGCCTACGCCCAGGCCAAGGCCGCCGTCCGCTTCGCCCAGCAGTACGTCACGGACCGCACGGTCTTCGGCAAGACGGTCGCCTCCTTCCAGAACACCAAGTTCGAGCTGGCCGCCTGCCAGGCCGAGGTCGACGCCGCCGAGGCCGTCGCGGACCGCGCCCTGGAGGCCCTGGACGCGGGCGAGCTGACCCCGGCCGAGGCCGCGAGCGCCAAGCTGTTCTGCACCGAGGTCGCCCACCGCGTCATCGACCGCTGCCTCCAGCTCCACGGCGGCTACGGCTACATGAACGAGTACCCGATCGCCCGCCTGTACGCCGACAACCGCGTCAACCGCATCTACGGCGGCACCAGCGAGATCATGAAGTCGATCATCGCGAAGTCGATGGGCCTGTAAGTGCCCGAGGCGCACGACGCCCAGGGCGTCCAGGACGTCCCGGACACCTCCGGCGCCCTGGACGTCCTGCTCGATCTACTCGATCTGGAGCCGATCGAGCGGGACATCTTCCGGGGACGGTCCCGGTCCTCGCTCGTCCCCCGCGTCTTCGGCGGCCAGGTGGCCGCCCAGGCGCTCGTGGCGGCGGGCCGCACCGTGCCCGAAGACCGTCTCGCACACTCCCTGCACGCGTACTTCCTGCGCCCCGGCGACCCCGGCGCGCCGATCGTGTACTCGGTCGACCGCATCCGGGACGGGCGCTCCTTCACCACCCGCCGGGTCGTCGCCGTCCAGCACGGGCAGCCGATCTTCCACCTCTCCGCCTCCTTCCAGGCGTACGAGGAGGGGCTCGACCACCAGGCGGACATGCCGGCCGCGCCGGACCCGGAGTCGCTGCCGACGGCCGGGGAGATGCTGCCCCGGCACCTGCCGGAGGACGTGGCCCGGCGCCTGATCGAGGCGCGGGCCGCCGTCGACCTGCGGTACGCGGACACCCCGCCGTGGGGCTCGGTCGGCGAGCCGCGCGAGCCGCGCTCACAGGTGTGGTTCCGCACCAACGGCAAACTGGCCGACGACCCGCTCCTGCACGTCTGCCTGGCGACGTACGTCTCCGACATGACGCTGCTCGACTCCGTCCTGCTCGCGCACGGACGGGGCGGCTGGGCCGTCGGGGACGTGGTGGGGGCCTCCCTCGACCACGCGATGTGGTTCCACCGGCCCTTCCGGGCCGACGAATGGCTCCTGTACGACCAGGAGTCGCCCTCCGCGGCCGGCGGGCGCGGCCTCGGCCAGGCCAGGATCTGGACGCGGGACGGGAAGCTGGCCATCTCGGTCATCCAGGAGGGTGTCGTTCGCGTGCCGCGCCCGTGACCGGGCATACGTTCCGATCATGGCGAAGAACGCGAAGGACGGGAACGGCGAGAGCACCTTCACCGTGCTCGTGGCGGCGGGGGCGAACCTCGGGATCGCCGTCGCCAAGGCCGTGGCCGGCCTCATCAGCGGGTCGAGCGCGATGATGTCGGAGGCGGCCCACTCCCTCGCGGACACGGTCACCGAGGTCATGCTGCTCACCGCGCTCAGGAGGAGCGGGAAGCCGGCCGACGAGGACCATCCGGTCGGGTACGCGGGCGAGCGGTACGTCTGGGCGATGCTGGCGGCCGTCGCGACCTTCGTCGGCGGCGCGGTCTTCTCCGTCTACGACGGGATCCACACCCTCACCCACGGCGAGGAGCTGGGCGACCCGCTCGTCTCGTACGTCGTGCTCGCCGTCGCCTTCCTCCTGGAGGGCTTCTCGCTGCGGACCGGCGTCCGGCAGGTCAGGGCCGAGGCGAAGGAGCGGGGGACGCCCTTCGCCACCTATCTGCGGCGCACCCCCGACACCACCGTCAAGGCGGTCGTCATGGAGGACTCGGCCGCCCTCGCCGGACTGCTGCTCGCGGCGGGCGGCCTGCTGGGCGGGCAGCTCACCGGCTCCGGCGTCTGGGACGGCGTCGCCTCGATCCTCATCGGCGCCCTGCTCGTGTACGTGGCCTGGGTCCTCGGCCGCTCCAACGCCGAACTGCTCGTCGGCCGCCCGCTGCCGAAGGAGATGCGGGACGCCGTGCGCGCGGAGCTGCTCGCCGTCCCGCAGGTCGCGGGCGTGCTCGACCTGACGACCCTCATCCAGGGGCCGGGCGAGGCGCTGATCGCCGCGAAGATCGACTTCCGGGACGGGGCCACGGCCGAGGAGATCGAGTGGGCCTGCGAGGAGGCCGAGAACCGGCTCCGCGCGCGCGTGCCCGCGGTCCGCCGGGTGTACCTGGACCCGACGCCGGGCCGGGACCGGCGCGGGCCGGAGTGAGGCCGGGGCTCAGCCCAGACCGGCCGCGTCGAGCAGGTACGCGGTCATCGGCTCGTAGGAGCGGGGGTCCAGGACGTGGTCGTCGAGCGGGATCGTGACCTGCATGGTGCCCTCGGCCTCGCCCAGGAAGAGGGCGGGGTCGTTGCAGTCCGCGTAGCCGACGGAGTCGATGCCACGCTGGCCCGCGCGTCCGGCCCAGCCGTGGTCCGCGACCACCAGGTCGGGCGCGGGCTCGCCGAGCACCTCCAGGCCGTCCAGGATCGCGTTCATCGGCTCCGGGGAGTGGGTGTGCCAGAGGCTGGCGCCCCGCTCGAAGACGGCGACGTCGGCGAACTGCACGACGTACCCCTCGTCCGCGATCAGGCCGCCGGGGATGCGGACGATGTCGCAGCCCCGGGCGCGCAGCGCGGCCGCGACCCGGCTGTGGACGTCGATGAGGGAGCCGGGGTGGCCGGTCGCGAAGAGGACCCGCTCCCGGCCCTCGGCGGCCTTGCGCAGCCGGGCGGCCGCGCGGTCGAGGGCGTCCACGGTCAGCTCGGGGTCGATGGTGTCCTGGCCGGTCCGGTGGGCCGGGTCGTCGACGACGCCGCACCGCTCGGCCATCACGGCGAGTACGTCCTGCTCGTCGGTCCAGCGGTCGCCGAGCTCCAGGCCGAGCCAGTAGTGCCGGTCGCCGTTGGCGAGCCTTCTGTAGTGGGAGAGGTTGTTGTCGCGCGGGGTGGCGACGTCTCCCGCGATCCGGGTGCGGACGAGGTGCTCGACGAGGGCGGGGCGGCTGAGTATCGGCATGGGACTCATTCTGTCCGAGCCCCGGGCGGGGCGGGGACCGGATTCCGCCTCTCGGACGACCGGGGCCGGCGGGACCCCCTAGGAGGTCGCGAGCGCCCCGAAGGCTCCGTGGGCCAGGCGGCGCAGGAGTTCCTCCATGGGGCGGCGGCCGAGGGCGGCCAGGTGGGGGGTGGAGTTGAGCAGGCCGAAGACCGCGTGGACGGCGGTGCGGGCCTCGCTCTCGGAGGCGTCCGGGTAGAGCTCGCGGACCGTCGTCACCCACAGCTCCACGTACTGCCGCTGGAGCTTGCGGACCCGCTTGCGGTCCTCGTCCTTGAGCCGGTCCAGCTCGCGGTCGTGGAGGGTGATCAGGGGCCGGTCGTCGAGGGCGAAGTCGATGTGCCCGTCGATGAGGGCGCCGAGCAGGGCCCGGGGGTCGCCGCCCGCCTCCCCGACCCGCAGCCGGCCGCCGTCGAGGAGCCGCTCGCTGATGCCGACGAGCAGTTCGGCGAGCATCGCGTCCTTGCCGGGGAAGTGGCGGTAGAGGCCGGGGCCGCTGATGCCGACGGCGGCCCCTATCTCGTCCACGCCCACGCCGTGGAAACCGCGCTCGGCGAAGAGGCGGGCGGCCTCCTTGAGGATCTGCTCGCGTCGCGTGGGGGCGTCGATCCTGCCGCCGGAGGCCGTGGTCGTGGTCATGGATTCGATTCTAGACAACCCCGTTAGCGGTCGTTAACCTGTGCGGCATACGTTAACGCTCATTAACCGGACAAGGGAGATCGGTCGATGCAGCAGGCACCCGTGCTGGCGAGTGCGGCGGATCCCGCCTCGCCGGCCTGGCAGGCGAACGAGGCCGCGCACCACGAGCTGGCCGCGACCCTGCGCGCCAAGCTCGCGACGGCCGCGCTGGGCGGGGGTGAGAAGTCCCGGGCGCGGCACACCGCACGCGGCAAGCTGCTGCCCCGGGACCGGGTGGACACCCTCCTCGACCCGGGCTCGCCGTTCCTGGAGCTGGCCCCGCTCGCGGCCGACGGCATGTACGGCGGCCAGGCCCCGGCCGCCGGCGTCGTCGCGGGCATCGGCCGGGTCTCCGGCCGCGAGTGCGTGATCGTCGCGAACGACGCCACCGTCAAGGGCGGCACCTACTACCCGATGACGGTGAAGAAGCACCTGCGGGCCCAGGAGGTGGCCCTGGAGAACCGTCTACCCTGCCTCTACCTGGTCGACTCCGGCGGCGCCTTCCTGCCGATGCAGGACGAGGTCTTCCCCGACCGGGAGCACTTCGGCCGCATCTTCTACAACCAGGCCCGGATGTCCGGCGCGGGGATCCCGCAGATCGCGGCCGTCCTCGGCTCCTGCACGGCCGGCGGCGCGTACGTGCCCGCGATGAGCGACGAGGCCGTGATCGTGCGGAACCAGGGCACGATCTTCCTCGGCGGCCCGCCCCTGGTGAAGGCCGCGACCGGCGAGGTCGTCACCGCCGAGGAGCTGGGCGGCGGCGAGGTCCACTCCCGGATCTCCGGCGTCACCGACCACCTCGCCGAGGACGACGCCCACGCCCTGCGGATCGTGCGGAACATCGTCGCCACGCTCCCCGAGCGCGGCCCGCTGCCCTGGTCGGTCGAGCCGGCCGAGGAACCGAAGGCCGACCCGTACGGGCTGTACGGGGCCGTGCCCGTCGACTCCCGCACCCCCTACGACGTGCGCGAGGTCATCGTCCGGGTCGTCGACGGCTCCCGCTTCCAGGAGTTCAAGGCCGAGTACGGGCAGACCCTCGTCACCGGCTTCGCCCGCATCCACGGACACCCGGTCGGGATCGTCGCCAACAACGGCATCCTGTTCGCCGAGTCCGCCCAGAAGGGCGCGCACTTCATCGAGCTGTGCGACCAGCGCGGCATCCCGCTGGTGTTCCTCCAGAACATCACCGGCTTCATGGTCGGCAAGGCGTACGAGCACGGCGGCATCGCCAAGCACGGCGCCAAGATGGTCACGGCCGTGGCCACCACCCGGGTCCCGAAGCTGACCGTGGTCGTCGGCGGCTCGTACGGCGCGGGCAACTACTCGATGTGCGGCCGGGCCTACTCCCCCCGCTTCCTGTGGATGTGGCCCAACGCCAAGATCTCCGTCATGGGCGGCGAGCAGGCCGCCTCCGTCCTCGCGACCGTCAAGCGCGACCAGCTCGGCGACGACTGGAGCGCGGAGGAGGAAGAGGCCTTCAAGGCCCCGATCCGCGAGCAGTACGAGACCCAGGGCAGCGCCTACTACGCGACCGCGCGGCTCTGGGACGACGGGGTCATCGACCCCCTGGAGACCCGGCAGGTCCTCGGCCTCGCCCTGACCGCCTGTGCCAACGCGCCCCTGGGTGACCCCCAGTTCGGCGTCTTCCGGATGTGAGAGGGCCCCAGGAGATGTCCCAGGAGAGCCAGGAGAGGGAGAGGCCGTCCATGTTCGACACCGTCCTCGTCGCCAACCGGGGCGAGATCGCGGTCCGGGTCATCCGCACCCTGCGGGAGCTGGGCGTGCGCTCGGTGGCCGTCTACAGCGACGCGGACGCCGACGCCCGGCACGTGCGGGAGGCGGACACGGCGGTGCGGATCGGTCCGCCGCCGGCCGCCGAGTCGTACCTGTCCGTGCCCGCGCTGCTGGACGCGGCCCGCCGCACCGGCGCGCAGGCCGTCCACCCCGGCTACGGCTTCCTCGCGGAGAACGCCGCGTTCGCCCGGGCCTGCGCCGAGGCGGGGCTCGTCTTCATCGGGCCGTCCGCCGAGGCGATCTCCCTGATGGGCGACAAGATCCGGGCGAAGGAGACCGTGAAGGCGGCGGGCGTACCCGTCGTCCCGGGCGCCGCCGACCCCGAACTGGCCGAGGCCGCCCGCGAGCTGGGCGCGCCCGTGCTGCTCAAGCCCAGCGCGGGCGGCGGCGGCAAGGGCATGCGGCTCGTGCGGGACCTGGCGGTCCTGGACGAGGAGATCGCGGCGGCCCGGCGCGAGGCCCGCGCCTCCTTCGGCGACGACACGCTGCTCGTGGAGCGGTGGATCGACGGGCCCCGGCACATCGAGATCCAGGTCCTGGCCGACGCCCACGGGAACGTGCTGCACCTCGGCGAGCGCGAGTGCTCGCTCCAGCGGCGCCACCAGAAGATCGTGGAGGAGGCGCCGAGCGTCCTGCTCACCCCGGAGCTCCGGGCGGCGATGGGCGCGGCGGCGGTGGAGGCGGCCCGGTCCTGCGGCTACGTGGGCGCGGGCACGGTCGAGTTCATCGTCCCGGGCGGCGACCCCGCCTCGTACTGCTTCATGGAGATGAACACCCGGCTCCAGGTCGAGCACCCGGTGACCGAGCTGATCACCGGGATCGACCTGGTGGAGTGGCAGCTGCGGGTCGCCGCCGGCGAGCCGCTGCCCTTCGCGCAGGAGGACGTCCGGCTCGACGGCTGGGCGATCGAGGCCCGGATCTGCGCCGAGGACCCCTCCCGGGGCTTCCTGCCCTCGGGCGGCACGGTCCTGGCGCTGAACGAGCCGCAGGGCGGCGGCGCCCGTACGGACTCGGGTCTGAGCGAGGGCACGGAGGTCTCGTCCCTCTACGACCCGATGCTGTCGAAGGTCATCGTGCACGCCCCGGACCGCCCCACGGCCCTGCGCCGCCTCCGCGCGGCCCTCGCGGACACGGTCACCCTCGGCGTCCCCACCAACGCGGGCTTCCTGCGCCGCCTCCTCGCCCACCCGGACGTGGTCTCCGGAGACCTGGACACCGGTCTGGTGGAGCGCGAGGCGGAGGGGCTCGTCCCCAAGGACGTGCCCGTGGAGGTGTACGCGGCGGCGGCGGCCGTACGGCTCGCGGAGCTGGCCCCGGCGCCCCGGGACGGCTGGACGGACCCCTTCTCGGTGCCGAACGGCTGGCGGCTTGGCGGCGCTCCGGCCCCGCTCGCCTTCCCCGTGCGCGTACCGGGCCTCGAACCGGTCACGGTCGAGGCGCCGCCCGGCGCCCGGGTCACGGACGCCTCGGTGACGGTCGTCGTGGACGGGGTCGCCCACACCTTCCACCGGGCCGGTACCTGGCTCGGCCGGGACGGCGACTCCTGGCACGTGCTCGACCACGACCCGGTCGAGGCCGCGCTCAGCGGCGCCGGGCGCGGCGGGGCCGACACGCTTGCCGCGCCGATGCCCGGCACCGTGACCGTCGTGAAGGTGGCCGTCGGGGACGAGGTGGAGGCCGGGCAGAGCCTGCTCGTCGTGGAGGCGATGAAGATGGAGCACGTCATCTCCGCCCCGCACGCCGGCACCGTCACCGAGCTGGACGTCACGCCCGGCACCACCGTCGCCATGGACCAGGTCCTGGCCGTGGTGACCCCGCACGAGACCCCCGGGGAGGACGCGTGAGCGCCGGACTGCCGATGACCGTCCCCGGCCGCGGGCTCCCCGCCCGGGTGCGGATCCACGAGGTCGGGGCCCGCGACGGCCTCCAGAACGAGAAGGGGGCCGTCCCGACGGAGGTGAAGGCGGAGTTCGTCCGGCGCCTCGCCGCCGCCGGGCTCGGCACCGTCGAGGCGACCAGCTTCGTGCACCCCGAGTGGGTGCCCCAGCTCGCCGACGCCGAGGACCTGTTCCCGCTGGTCCGCGACCTCCCGGTCCGCCTCCCGGTCCTGGTGCCGAACGAGCGCGGGCTCGACCGGGCCCTCGCGCTCGGCGCCCGGGAGATCGCGGTCTTCGCCTCGGCCACCGAGTCCTTCGCGAAGGCCAACCTCAACCGGACCGTCGACGAGGCGCTCGCCCTCTTCGCGCCGACCGTCATCCGCGCCATAGAGGCCGGCCTGAAGGTCCGCGGCTATCTGTCGATGTGCTTCGGCGACCCCTGGGAGGGCCCGGTCCCGATCGAGCAGGTCGTCCGGGTGACCAAGGCCCTCGCCGACATGGGCTGCGACGAGCTGAGCCTCGGCGACACCATCGGCGTCGCCACCCCCGGCCACGTGGAGGCGCTGCTCACCGCGCTGAACGAGGCCGGGATCCCCACCTCCCGCCTCGCCGTGCACTTCCACGACACCTACGGACAGGCCCTGTCCAACACCCTGGCCGCGCTGCGGCACGGGGTGACCACGGTCGACGCCTCCGCCGGCGGCCTCGGCGGCTGCCCGTACGCGAAGAGCGCGACCGGCAACCTCGCCACCGAGGACCTCGTGTGGATGCTCGACGGCCTCGGCATCGAGACCGGGGTCGATCTGGCCGCCCTCACCGCCACGAGCGTGTGGATGGCCGAACAACTGGGCCGGCCCAGCCCGTCCCGTACCGTCCGCGCCCTCTCCCACAAGGAGTGAACAGCCCCATGTCCCTCGACCACCGGCTCTCCGCCGAGCACCAGGAACTCCGCCGCACCGTCGAGGCGTTCGCCCACGACGTGGTCGCCCCGAAGATCGGCGACTACTACGAGCGGCACGAGTTCCCGTACGAGATCGTCCGCGAGATGGGCCGCATGGGCCTGTTCGGGCTGCCGTTCCCCGAGGAGTACGGCGGCATGGGCGGCGACTACCTGGCCCTCGGGATCGCCCTGGAGGAGCTGGCCCGGGTCGACTCCTCGGTGGCCATCACCCTGGAGGCGGGCGTCTCGCTCGGCGCGATGCCGATCCATCTCTTCGGCACCGAGGAGCAGAAGCGGGAGTGGCTGCCGAGGCTGTGCGCGGGCGAGGTCCTGGGCGCGTTCGGCCTGACCGAGCCCGGCGCGGGCTCGGACGCGGGCGGCACCCGCACGACGGCCGTCCGCGACGGCGACGAGTGGGTGATCAACGGCTCGAAGTGCTTCATCACCAACTCGGGCACGGACATCACGGGCCTGGTGACGGTCACGGCGGTCACCGGCCGCAAGCCGGACGGCCGCCCGCTGATCTCCTCGATCATCGTCCCCTCCGGCACCCCGGGCTTCACGGTCGCCGCCCCGTACTCCAAGGTCGGCTGGAACGCCTCGGACACCCGCGAGCTCTCCTTCGACGGCGTCCGGGTGCCGGCGGGCAACCTGCTCGGCGAGGAGGGCCGGGGGTACGCGCAGTTCCTCCGCATCCTGGACGAGGGCCGGGTCGCCATCGCGGCGCTCGCGACGGGCCTCGCGCAGGGCTGTGTGGACGAGTCCGTGAAGTACGCGAAGGAACGTCACGCCTTCGGACGTCCGATCGGCGACAACCAGTCCATCCAGTTCAAGATCGCGGACATGGAGACCCGGGCGCACATGGCCCGGATCGGCTGGCGGGACGCGGCCTCGCGCCTGGTCATGGGCGAGTCCTTCAAGAAGGAGGCGGCCATCGCGAAGCTGTACTCCTCCACGGTGGCCGTGGACAACGCCCGCGAGGCGACCCAGATCCACGGCGGCTACGGCTTCATGAACGAGTACCCGGTGGCCCGCATGTGGCGCGACTCGAAGATCCTGGAGATCGGCGAGGGCACCAGCGAGGTGCAGCGGATGCTGATCGCGCGGGAGTTGGGCCTGTCGGCCTGATCCCGTACGCGTGAGGGCCCGTCGTTCCCGTGAAGGGAGCGGCGGGCCGGAGGACGTCCGCCTCCGCGACGCCGTCCACTTCCACCACCCCCGCTACCCGGGCCGCCTGAACCGCCCGGTCGTCGTCCCCGCCGTCGTCGGCGAGGCCGTCCTCTGGGCGGTCGACTCCTCCCCGGACACCTGGGACCAGAGCACCGACGGCACCCAACCCGGTCACCCGCTTCGCCTGACCCGAGAACCCTCCCGAGACCGGTGCGGGCCCCGGCGGAGCACGGTCGCTCCGCCGGGGCCCGCGCCTTTCCCGGCTCCGGCCCCTCGTGAACCGCTCAGTCGGGCAGCCGGTCGAGCACCCACTCGCCGACGGCGGGGGTCATGGCGGTGTGCGGGTCGTTGTCCGCGGAGAGCAGGAAGTCGTCGAACATCGACCCGGCGGCTTTCCTGGCCTTCTCGGTGCTGCTGTCGGCCACGGAGGGCCCCTTTCCACGTCGCTGTCAACGGGTCAAGGGACATGCTCGGCGTGACGAACCGTCATTTCAGGCATGCCGCGCGCTCTTCACCGCATTGGAGGGCGCGCCCCGTCCGCGGGTACGCCGGGGCGCACGCGGACGGCGCCCTCCCGGCACGGTCGGAAGCCCCCGCAGGGGCAGGAGACGCCGGCCTCGCGCGGGCGGGCGACGGGCCCGCGACGCGTACGGCCGGGCGTCCCCGTTCAAGCGGCGGCTACTCCGCCGGCCACGGCACCTCCGGCGAGCGGTACCAGTCGATGCCGAGGGCCTCGAAGCGGGGGGCCTGTTCGGCGAGGCGGACCTTGTACGCGTCCCAGTCGTGGGTCGCGGCCGGGGACCAGCCCAGTTCGGCCACGCCCGGCAGGCGCGGGAAGGCCATGGCGTCGAGGTCGCCGGTGGTGGCGAGGGTCTCCGTCCAGAGGGGGGCCTCGACGCCCCGGACGGCGCTCTCGGGGGCGCCGGGCAGGTAGGCCGCCGGGTTCCAGTCGTACGACCGCCGTACCTCGACGTATCCGGCCCAGGAGAGGCCGAGCGGGGTGTCCTTCGTGTACTTCATGTCGAGGTAGGTGCGGTCGGCGGGCGAGAGGATCAGGCCGGTGCCGTTCCGCGCGGCGGCGGCGACCCGTTCCTTCTCCTCGGCGGGGGTGCGGTCGAGGCCCCAGTACTGGACGAGGGCGCCGGGGGCGGGGGTGGTGCCGGTGAGCTGGTGCCAGCCGACGACCTTCTTGCCGTACTTGGCGACGACCGGCTGCACCCGGTCCATGAAGGCCACGTAGTCGGCGTGGCTGGTGGAGTGGGCCTCGTCGCCGCCGATGTGGAGGTAGCGGCCGGGGGTGAGGGCGGCGATCTCGCGGATCACGTCGTCGACGAAGTCGTACGTGACCTGCTTGGGCACGCACAGGGAGCTGAAGCCGACCTTGGTGCCGGTGTAGAGGGGCGGGGCGACGCCGTCGCAGTTGAGCTCGGGGTAGGAGGCGAGGGCGGCGTTGGTGTGGCCCGGCACGTCGATCTCCGGGATCACCTCCTGGTGGCGGGAGGCGGCGTACCGGACGATCTCCTCGTACTCCTCCTTGGTGTAGGAGCCGCCGGGGCCGCCGCCGACCTCGGTGGAGCCGCCGTAGGTGGTGAGCCGGGGCCAGGAGTCGACGGCGATGCGCCAGCCCTGGTCGTCGGAGAGGTGCAGGTGGAGGGTGTTCACCTTGTAGAGGGCGAGCTGGTCGATGTACCGCTTCACCTCGTCGACGGTGAAGAAGTGGCGGGCGACGTCGAGCATGGCGCCCCGGTAGGCGTAGCGGGGGGTGTCGGTGATCGTGCCGCCCGCGACCTTCCAGGGGCCCTTCTGGACGGTCCTGCGCTCGACGGCGGAGGGCAGCTGCTGGCGCAGGGTCTGGACGCCGCGGAAGAGTCCGGCGGGGCGGTGGGCCGTCAGGGTGATGCCGTCCGGTCCGGAGCGGAGCCGGTAGCCCTCGTCGCCGAGGGCGGTGTCGGCGGCGCCGAGCCGGAGCCGGATGCCGCCGCGGGCCGCCTGCTCGTCGACGACGGGCAGCGGGAGGCCGGTGGCGGGCCGGAGCAGTCCGGCGAGGTAGTCGCCGATCTCCCTGACCTCGCGGGAGGAGGTGTCCACCCCGATGCGGGTGGCGGTGGTGAGGGCGTAGGGCTCGCCCTTGGGGGTGACGGAGGCGGGTACGGGGACGATGCGGCCGAGCGGGCGGACCTCGGGCTCGGCGGCGGCCCGGGGGCCGGGCGCCTTGCCGTCGGCCTCGGCGGCGGCCTCGCCGCAGCCGACTCCGGCGGCCGCGACCAGGAGCAGGGATCCGATCAGGCGCGGAATCCTTCGGCGCTGTCTCACGGGCGGGCTCCCCTTCGGGTGGTCGACGCGTCTGTCGTTTTCTATATCCGAACCGTGCTCCTGTGTACCGCTGCCCTCCTCGACAGCCAAGGTCTAGGCCAATCACCCGATTCGGAGAGGTGAATCGGCCTTCCCTGCCCGATTTCGGGCAGGATTCTTGCGTGGGGACGGAAGTACCCCTCAGTATTCACGGGTGCTCGAACGCCGCCCGTCGCACGACGACCTCATCGACCACCTGGTCCGCAGCACCGCGCTCCAGCGCGGTGAGGCCGCCCGGGTGGTGCTCGACGTGCTGGCGTACTTCGACGAGACGACCGAGGAGTTCGTCCGCCGCCGCCACCGCGAACTGCAGTCCGGCGGGGCCGTGAACGCCGAGATCTTCGAACGGATCGCGGCGGAGCTGCCGCACCGGGCCGTGGCACCGCCGGAGCTCTCGCTCCGGCAGCTGCGCCGGATCGTGTACGGCTGAGCGGCCGCGCCTCCCGCAGCACTCGCTCGGGCGGCCGAGTACATCCACTGACCTGGAGGGGTTTCACCTTTATGTGCGGAATTGTCGGTTACATCGGTAAGCGCGACGTGGCACCGCTGCTGCTCGAGGGCCTGCAGCGCCTGGAGTACCGCGGATACGACTCCGCCGGCATGGTCGTCACCAGCCCGAAGGCCACCGGCCTGAAGATGGTGAAGGCCAAGGGCCGGGTCCGTGACCTGGAGGCCCGCGTCCCCAAGCGCTTCACCGGCACCACCGGCATCGCCCACACCCGCTGGGCCACCCACGGCGCGCCGAGCGACGTCAACTCGCACCCGCACCTGGACCCCGAGAACAAGGTCGCCGTCGTCCACAACGGCATCGTGGACAACGCCCAGGAGCTCCGCGCCAAGCTGGAGGCCGACGGCGTCGTCTTCGCCTCCGAGACGGACACCGAGGTCATCACCCACCTCATCGCGCGCTCCGAGGCCGAGACGCTGGAGGAGAAGGTCCGCGAGGCCCTGAAGGTCATCGAGGGCACCTACGGCATCGCCGTGATGCACGCCGACTTCAACGACCGCATCGTCGTCGCCCGCAACGGCTCGCCGGTCATCCTCGGCATCGGCGAGAAGGAGATGCTCGTCGCCTCCGACGTCGCCGCCCTGATCGCCCACACCCGCCAGGTCGTCACCCTCGACGACGGCGAGATGGCCACCCTCAAGGCCGACGACTTCCGCACCTACACGACCTCCGGCGCGACCACCACCGCCACCCCGGAGACCGTCGAGTGGGAGGCCGCCTCCTACGACATGGGCGGCCACGACACCTTCATGCACAAGGAGATCTCCGAGCAGCCCGACGCGGTCGACCGCGTCCTGCGCGGCCGGATCGACGACCGCTTCTCCACCGTGCACCTGGGCGGCCTGAACCTGGACCCGCGCGAGGCCCGCACCATCCGCCGCATCAAGATCCTCGGCTGCGGCACCTCGTACCACGCCGGCCTCATCGGCGCCGGGCTCATCGAGTCCATGGCCCGCATCCCCGCCGACGCCGAGCCGGCCTCGGAGTTCCGCTACCGCAACCCGGTCGTGGACCCCGACACCCTCTACATCGCCGTCTCCCAGTCCGGCGAGACCTACGACGTCCTCGCCGCCGTCCAGGAGCTCAAGCGGAAGGGCGCCCGCGTCCTCGGCGTCGTCAACGTGGTCGGCTCCGCCATCGCCCGCGAGGCCGACGGCGGCGTGTACGTCCACGCGGGTCCCGAGGTCTGCGTCGTCTCCACCAAGTGCTTCACCAACACGGTGACCGCCTTCGCGCTGCTCGCCCTGCACCTCGGCCGCATCCGCGACCTGTCCGTCACCGACGGCAAGCGGATCATCGAGGGCCTGCGCAAGCTGCCCGCCCAGATCGAGGAGATCCTCAAGGGCGAGGACGAGATCAAGCGCCTCGCCGAGGAGTACGCGGGCGCCCAGTCGATGATGTTCATCGGGCGCGTGCGCGGCTACCCGGTCGCCCTGGAGGCCTCCCTCAAGCTCAAGGAGATCTCCTACATCCACGCCGAGGCCTACCCGGCCTCCGAGCTCAAGCACGGCCCGCTGGCCCTCATCGAGCCGGCCCTGCCGACGGTCGCGATCGTCCCCGACGACGACCTCCTTGAGAAGAACCGCGCCGCCCTGGAGGAGATCAAGGCCCGCAGCGGCCGCATCCTCGCGGTCGCGCACCAGCCGCAGGAGAAGGCCGACCACACCCTCGTGGTCCCGAAGAACGAGGACGAGCTGGACCCGATCCTCATGGGCATCCCGCTCCAGCTCTTCGCGTACCACACCGCCCTCGCCATGGGCCGCGACATCGACAAGCCGCGCAACCTGGCCAAGTCCGTCACGGTCGAGTAGCGAGCGGGGTCCGGGCCTGTCCCCCGGACCCGCCGCCGGGCCTGTCCCCCGGCGCCGCCCGACCTGACACACGACGGTCCCCGTGCACACACCTCCCGTGCACGGGGACCGTCGTACTTCCCGGACTAGCCCGCGGCGGCCGGGGCGCTCTCGGCCGTCCGGCGCCGGAGCGCCGTCGGCCAGCCCGCGACGGCGGCCGTGGCGCCGTACCAGGCGAGCAGTCCGGCGACGGCGGCGACCCAGCCGCCCGCCTTCCCGAGGCCGCCGTTGCCGGCCAGGGCGCCGATGCCGAGCAGCACCAGCGCGACGAACAGCAGCCCGTACACGCCCTGTCCGAAGAGCCCGCCGCCCGAGGCCGCCAGGGTCAGCGTGAGCGCGAGGAGCGCCCACAGGAGCAGGAAGACCCCCACGGCGTCGGCCGAGGCTCCGCCGCCGACGGCGGTCCCCCAGGTGAACCAGAAGGCGCCGAGCGCCGTGTACGCCATGCCCTCCCGGGTGTCGCCCGCGCGCAGCGCGAGCAGGCCGACGAGGAAGAGCGTCACCCCGCCGACCCAGGTGGCGAGGCCCGCGGCGTCCGTCGCCGCGACGTTGTCGATGACACCGGTGCCGCCCAGGCCGAAGGCCAGGAGGGTCAGTCCGAGTGCGAGGTGGCCGAGCGTGGAGCTGGTGTTTCCCGCGGCGACGTCGTTGTCCACGGCGGGCTCCCTTCAGATGCGCAGTCGTGCTGCGTGAGCTGCTGTGTTCCGTGGCCTTTATCTACCCTTCACAAGTACACAATTCACCTGAGGAAGGCCGAAATTATGGCCGGATGGCGGCAGTTGGGGGAGTGACGGGGAAGCGCGGGGAACGGGACGGCGGCTACGGGATGACGACGACGGGCCGCTGGGCGCGGCGCGCGAGGCGGCCGGCCACCGAGCCGAAGATCCGCCCGACGATCCCGTGCGTGGAGCCGACCACGATCGCGTCGGCCGAGTACTCCCGGCCGACCTCCTCCAGCTCGTGGCAGATGTCGCCGCCGCGCTCGACCAGGATCCACGGCACCTCGGCGAGGTGCTCGGCGCAGGCCAGCTCCAGACCGAGGACCTCGGTGCGGTGGTCCGGCACGTCGACGAAGACGGGGGGCTCGCAGCCGGCCCACACCGTGGTGGGCAGCCGGTTGGCCACGTGCACGATGATCAGGCCCGAGCCGGAGCGGCGGGCCATGCCGATGGCGTACGCGAGGGCGCGCTCACTGGACGTGGAGCCGTCGAAGCCGACGACGACACCGTGCCGGAAGGCCGGGTCGCAGGCATGACGTGGCTGTTCTACCGCGAGGGGGTCGACCGTGGAGTCGGCGACGCGCTTGCGGTCCGCGGGTTCGGAGAATTCGTGACCGGCCATCGGTGTCTCGGCGAAGAGGGTCCTCGTGGGAAGGGACGGGAGAAGGGGGAGAGGAACGACGGGTGACGGCGGAGCTGTGTCCGGGAATCATCTTCCCAAGCCCATACCCCCAAGGGTACGGCGGCACTCCTCTCCTGCCCAGGGCCCACCGCGTCCCGCCCGGCGTGCACACCGCTCGCGCGCGGCGTTCCAGGGAGCATGCACGAGCGCTTCGGGATCTGGCAATGCCGGTTGTGTCCTACAGGCGTCCGCCCGGGGGCCGGGGCCGGAACCCCGCGCAGGGCCGAACGGTCGTCGCCGAGAGTGACCGGAGCGCTCCGTTCCTCGTTGCCACAGGTCCGCCCCACCGTCGCAGGGAGAGCGCCCGTGCCCGTACCGCCGACCGCCGCCGCCCGGTCCTCCGCCGTCCCCACCCCGACGCTCGCCGCGCCCCGCGCCCACCGCCGCACCGACGCCCCTCCCGCATCCGCGGAAGCGGGAGAGAAGAGGGACAAGGGGGAGCAGGCCGCCGGTGAGGTCGTCCGCTGGGCGGCCTTCTGCTGCGTCCTGGTCCCGGTGGTGCTCGTCGTCTACGGCACCTCGCTCGCCGGGGCGGCCGGGGCCGCCCTCGGCCTCGTCTCGGTGACGGCGGCCTGCCGGCTGCTGCTGCGGCGCTCGGAGCGGGGTCTCCGCGCGGAGACCGCGCGCGACGGACGCCGGCACTAGTTCCGGAAGGGGTCCCCGGACGCTCCGAACCCCCTTCGAGTTGACAGGCTCGCACACCCGAGCCCATATGTTTTCAGCCAACTTCCGGTGCCCGGCGAGTCCTTGGCGTAACGATTGGCCAACCTCGGGCCCGACACCCCCGGAAGCCCCGTCCCAAGGGGTCAGACCCCCCGTGTACCGGGGCGTTCATCCCCCCGGCGCACCCCTCGCGAGCCTCCGGGCACGACGCCTCGCCAGCGATCGCTTCGCGCCAAGTTGCCTTGTCGACAATCCACCGGTTGGAGAACTTGTCACGCCGGCGCCACGGGACGCAGTAGATTCGATCATGGGTACCGAAGACTGGGGTCTCGTGCAAAACCGAGGGGAAACGTGCAGGAGCGACACGACCAGGGAGACGCGAACACCGAGGGGGGCTTAGCGTCATGAGCCAGGACTCCACCGCAGCGGAGGCCGGACGGAAACTGTCCGGGCGCCGCCGTCGCGAAGTCGTCGCGGTGCTGCTGTTCAGCGGCGGCCCCATCTTCGAGAGCTCCATCCCGCTCTCCGTGTTCGGCATCGACCGGCAGGACGCCGGAGTGCCACGTTACCGGCTGCTCGTCTGCGCCGGCGAGGAAGGACCGCTGCGGACCACCGGCGGGCTCGAACTCACCGCGCCGTACGGCCTGGAGGCCATCGGCCGGGCGGGCACCGTCGTCGTCCCGGCCTGGCGGTCGATCACCTCGCCGCCGCCGCCGGAGGCGCTCGACGCGCTGCGCCGCGCACACGAGGAGGGGGCCAGGATCGTCGGGCTGTGCACCGGGGCGTTCGTCCTGGCCGCGGCCGGACTGCTCGACGGCCGCCCGGCGACCACGCACTGGATGTACGCGCCGACGCTCGCCAAGCGCTATCCGTCGGTCCACGTGGACCCGCGGGAGCTCTTCGTCGACGACGGGGACGTACTGACCTCCGCCGGCACCGCGGCCGGAATCGATCTGTGTCTGCACATCGTGCGGACCGACCACGGCACGGAGGCCGCGGGCGCCCTGGCGCGCCGGCTGGTCGTCCCGCCGCGGCGCAGCGGCGGTCAGGAGCGCTACCTCGACAGGTCTTTACCCGAAGAGATCGGCGCCGACCCGCTGGCCGAGGTCGTCGCCTGGGCGCTCGAACACCTCCACGAGCAGTTCGACGTGGAGACGCTCGCGGCGCGCGCGTACATGTCACGGCGGACCTTCGACCGCCGGTTCCGCTCCCTCACGGGCTCGGCCCCGCTCCAGTGGCTGATCACCCAGCGGGTGCTCCAGGCGCAGCGGCTGCTCGAAACCTCCGACTACTCGGTCGACGAGGTGGCGGGCAGGTGCGGCTTCCGCTCCCCGGTGGCCCTGCGCGGCCACTTCCGGCGCCAGCTCGGCTCCTCGCCGGCGGCCTACCGGGCGGCGTACCGCGCCCGGCGTCCGCAGGGCGAGACCGGCACGACGGTGCTCGACCCGATCGTGCCCGCCCAGCTCACGGCCGGCGTACGGCGGCCGGGCCCGCCGCTGGAGCCGGGGAAGCCGCCGTCCGACGCCTACGCGTCCGGACGGCCCTCCCTGCCGGGGCAGCGCAGCGCGCCGTGACCGGGGCGCCGTGACCGAGAGACCCGCGGCCACAAGCCGCGCACCGCAGGAACGACGGGCGTCCGGGGGCACCTCCCCCGGGCGCCCGTCGGGCTGCCGGGCCAGGTCCGATCCTCCCGCGCACCCCCTAAGGTGGACGCATGAACGATCGCATGGTGTGGATCGACTGCGAGATGACCGGGCTCTCGCTGACGGACGACGCACTCATCGAGGTGGCCGCACTGGTCACCGACTCGGAACTGAACGTGCTCGGCGACGGCGTGGACATCGTGATCCGCCCACCGGACGCCGCCCTGGAGACCATGCCGGAGATCGTGCGCCAGATGCACACGGCCTCGGGGCTGCTCGACGCGCTGCCGGGCGGCACCACGCTCGCCGACGCCGAGGCCCAGGTCCTCGCCTACGTCCGCGAGCACGTCAAGGAGCCCGGCAAGGCGCCGCTGTGCGGGAACTCGGTCTCCACCGACCGCGGCTTCCTCGCCCGCGACATGCCCGCCCTGGAGGGCCACCTGCACTACCGGATCGTCGATGTCTCCTCGGTCAAGGAGCTGGCCCGCCGCTGGTACCCGAGGGCGTACTTCAACAGTCCGGAGAAGAACGGCAACCACCGGGCGCTCGCCGACATCCGCGAGTCCATCGCCGAGCTGCGCTACTACCGCGAGGCGGTCTTCGTCCCGCAGCCCGGCCCCGACTCGGAGACCGCGAAGCGGATCGCGGCGCGCCACGTCCTCTCCTCGGAATGACCGTACGCTCGCGCCCCGCACGCCCCTCCGGGAAACGTGGGCGCGAGCACCCTTCGGGACCCTGTAGACTTCTTCTCGGCCGGTCGGGGAAACCTTCGGGAAAACCGCCGGTCATGGTGGGTATAGCTCAGTTGGTAGAGCACCTGGTTGTGGTCCAGGATGTCGCGGGTTCGAGTCCCGTTACTCACCCTGTGTGACGGAGGCCCCGGTTCGGAAGAACCGGGGCCTTCGTCGTTCCCGTACGTCGTTCCCCTACGTCGCTTCCGTACGGGAAAGGGGGCGCGCCCCGGTCGAGGGGGGGAACGACCGGGGCGCGCGGGGTGGGGGGCACAGTGGTTCTTCGGGGGTCCTACCGGTGGGCGGCGAAGGCCTTCGTGAAGGCCAGCGGCTGCTGGAGGATCGAGGAGCAGGTGGCGTCGGCGCGGTTCACGGCGCCGTCCGGGCACTGCTTGTCACGGGTCGAGGACCACATCGAGAGCCAGCCGAGCCCCTTGGTCCTCGCGAAGTCGACGAGCTGGGTGGCGTCGTCGACCGTGAAGATCTCGGTGGTGACGTCGTTGACGCCGATCATCGGGGTGACGGCGACCGCCTTCCAGGCCGCCGCGTCGGAGAGCCCGAGGACGCCCTTGATCTGGGCCTGGGTCGCGGTCGCGGCCTGGATCGCGTACGTACCCATGTCGGCGCTGTACGCCGGGCCGTAGTCCATCGCCATGATGTTGACGGCGTCGACGCGGACCCCGTTCCGCTTGGCGTCGGCGAGCAGGTCCACGCCCGGCTGGGTCAGGCCCTCGGGCATGACCGGCAGGGTGAAGGACACGTTCAGGCCCGGGTGGTCCTTCTGGAGCGCGGCGATCGCCTGCGAGCGGCGGGTGTTGGCGGCGGTGTCCGGCAGGGCCGCGCCCTCGACGTCGAAGTCGACCTTGGTCAGCCCGTACTGGTCGACGACCTTGCCGTACGCGGCGGCGAGCGCGGAGGCCGAGGAGCAGTTCAGGGCCAGCTCGTGGCCGGCGGCGCCGCCGAAGGAGACGCGGACGTCGCCGCCCTTGGCGCGCAGGGCGCCGATCTGGGCGGCGACCCTGTCGTTCGCCAGGTCGGTGACCCCGCCCCACAGCGGGGCGCAGGCGCCGCCGGAGGTGATGAAGGCGAGGTTGAACTCCTTCACGCCGGTGGCGTCGGCGGTGGCGAGCAGGTCGTACGCCGGGTAGAGCGAGGTGTCGACGTACGGGGCGAACTTCGCGCCGGTGACGGGGGCCGGCGTGGAGGCCGTCGGGGTGGGCGTCGGGGCCGGGGTCTGCGTCCGCGTGGGGGTCGGCACGGGGGCCGTGGTGGCGGTCGCGGTCGGGGTCGGCTTGGCCGTCGCCGTGGGGGTGGGGGTGGCGGTGGGCTGGTCGGTGGGGCGGCCGCTGGGGGTGGGTGCGGGGCCTCCGGCCGAGCAGGACGCCTTGTTGATCAGGCAGTTCGCGGGGTCGCCCGCCTCGCCCGCGGCGGAGGTGACGAAGCCGACGGTGACGGACTGTCCCGGGGCCAGCTGCCGGTTCCAGCTCGCGGGCCTCACGGTGACGTGCCGGCCGGAGACGGTGTGCTCGCCGTTCCAGAGGGAGCCGATGGTGGTGCCGGCCGGGAGGTCGAACTCCAGGGTCCAGTCCGACTGGGCGGCGGACGTCTCGTTGGTGACGACGTACTGGCCGGTGTAGCCGCCGGTCCAGGAGCTGGTCCGGGTGTAGGCGGCGCCGACGGAGGCGGCCTGGGCGGTGCCGGTGAGCGCGAAGGCCGCGCCGCCGACGACGACCGCCGTGACGACCGCCGCGACGGCCTTGGTCCTCGTACTCGCCCTGCGCCGATGCGAACGGGTGCCCATGACGTGCCTGCCTCTGCGTGCGGAAGTGGGGGTGCGGCAGCACGCTAGCGAGCGGGGAACGGACAAAGCGGGGGATCGGGGGCGGGGGTGGGGATCCTTAGGGTCCGCTTAAGGCGCCCATCGGGACCGGGAAAGGTTCGGCGGCCAGGGCGGGTCCGGCCCGGAGTCCGTCCCCCGTGGTCCTCGCGCCCGGCCCGGACTTCGCCTCCTGGGTCCCCGGACACGTCCCGGAGTTCGTCCCCCGTGGACCCCGGACACGCCCCGGAGCTCAGCCCTCCCGTGCCCGTCGCGTCCCCGTCCCCCCGCGCCTGCGGCGGGTCGGGCGGTGGCCCCGGCGGCCGTTCGTGCCGTGCGCGCCCGCCGGGCCGCCCGCGCCGGCGCGTCCGCCGAGGCCGATCCAGACGCGGACCTCCGTACCGCCGAGGACCGAGCGGCCGATGCGGACGTCGCCGCCGGTGCCCTCCGCCACGCGCCGCACGATGTCGAGGCCGAGGCCCGTGGAGCCGTCCCGGCCGCCGCTGTTGCCCCGGGCCAGGGCGGCGGCGGGGTCGGCGATGCCGGGGCCCGCGTCGGAGACCAGGACGATGACGGCGTCGTCGCCGTTGTGGACGTCGATGGAGAAGGCCGTGCCCTCCGGGGTGTGGCGGAAGACGTTGCCGAGGAGGGAGTCGAGCGCGGCGACGAGTTCGGGCCGGGCGACCGGGATGCGGACCGGGCGCTCGACGCCCGCGACCCGCACCCGGCGCCCCTCGTCCTCGGCGAGCGCCGACCAGAAGTCCATGCGCTCGCGCACCACTTCGGCGGCGTCGCAGCCCGCGCCGGGGCCGGTCGCCTGGGTCTGCGGCTTCGCCTCCCGGGCCGTGCGGATGATGATGTCGACCTCGCGCTCCAGCTGTTCGACGGCCGCGCGGGTCTGCTCGGCGGCCGGACCGGAGCCGAGGGAGGCCGCGTTGAGCCGCAGGACGGTCAGCGGGGTGCGCAGCCGGTGGGAGAGGTCGGCGGCCAGCTCCCGTTCGTTGGCGAGGAGCTGGACGACCTGGTCGGCCATCGAGTTGAAGGCGACGGCGGCGGACTTGAGCTCCGGCGGCCCCTCCTCGGGGACCCGGGCGCCGAGCCGACCCTCGCCCAGGTCGTGGGCGGCGCCCGCGAGCCGCTGGGCGGGCTGGACCATGCGGACGCCGAGGCGGTCGGCGACGGCGACGGAGCCGACGATCAGGGCGGCGCCGACCCCGGCGAGGACCAGCCAGGCGGTGCCGACGCCGTTGGACACGTCGCCCTCGGGGACGAAGAGTTCGACGACCGCGACCCGGCCGCTGCTGAGCGCGGTGGGCTGGAGCAGCGCGAAGCCGCCGGGGACCTCCGTGATCGAGGCCCGACCGAGCTCCCGGGTGGCCGTGAGCTCCTTCTCCCCCGCCCGGCGGGTGCCGATCTCCAGGGGCGCGCCGCCCGGCACCTCGGCGGGGACGTGCACGGCGAGCCGGCCGGCGGCCCCGTCCTCGGTGGTGGCGACGGCCTTGTCGAGTTCGTCGCGGTCGGTGGTGATGGCGAGGACGGGGGCGAGCCCGGCGGCCCGCCGTTCGGCGTTGGAGACGGCCCGGTCGCGGGCCATCTCCTTGACGACGAGCCCGAGGGGGACGGCGAAGGCGACCACGACCATGGCGGTGACGGCCAGGCACACCTTGACGAGCGCCCATCTCACGGCCGGGGCTCCCCGGGCGGCTCCAGCTTCACGCCCACCCCGCGCAGGGTGTGCAGGTAGCGGGGCCGAGCGGCCGTCTCGCCCAGTTTGCGCCGCAGCCACGACAGGTGGACGTCGATGGTCTGGTCGTCGCCGTAGGACTGCTGCCACACCTCGGCGAGCAGTTCCCTGCGCGGGACGACCACGCCGGGCCGTCCGGCGAGGAAGGCGAGCAGGTCGAACTCGCGCCGGGTCAGGTCCAGGGGCGTGCCGTCCAGTTCCGCCTGGCGGCGCAGCGGGTCGACGGTGAGCCCGCCGACCCGGATGACCCGGGAGGGCGGTGCCTCGCCGGCGCCGGACCGGGCGCGGCGCAGGACGGCGGCCATCCGGGCGGAGAGGTGGTCGACCGAGAAGGGCTTCACGAGGTAGTCGTCGGCCCCCGCGTGGAGGAGCCGTACGATCTCGGCCTCGTCGTCCCGGGCGGTCGCGATGATCACCGGCACGTCGGTGAGGCCGCGCAGCATCTTGAGCGCCTCGGACCCGTCCAGGTCCGGCAGTCCGAGGTCGAGGATGACCACGTCGAAACGGAAATGGGCGACCTCGCGCAGCGCCTCGAGTGCCGTGCCTACGCTCCGTACGGTGTGGGACGCCTCGGAGAGCTGCCGGATGAGGGCGGAGCGCACGAACTGGTCGTCCTCGACCACGAGCACACTTGCCATGGGCGGCACCGTACGCCATGCGGACGGATCATCGGACAATGTCCACCCTCCGATTCGGAACGGCCGGGGGTGGTGCACTATGGGCCGGTGCGAAGAGGACTGGTCCACGCCCTTGCCTGGTCGCTCGCCACCGGCGCGGCGGTCACCCTGTCCTGGTGGGGGGTGCACACCGTGCTGTCCGGAACCGTGTACGACCCGCCGCGCGCGCTGCCCGTGCCGCTCTGGGCCGCGGACGGGACGCACGGTCCCGACGGCGGTCCGCTGACCTCCTCGACCCGGTATCCCGGTCCCGACCCGTCCGCGTCCGGCGCGCCGGGGACCGGACCGGGCGGCGGTCCGACGCCCTCGGCCACCCCGTCCGACACCCCCTCCGGCACTCCGTCGCGGCGCCCGAGCCCGACGGCGGAGACCCCGGCGGCCCCGCCGCCGAAGACGGGTTCGGGCACGGGCGGGGGCTCCGGACCGGAGTCCGGCTCCGGCACGAACGTGAAGAGCTACGCCGTGGACGGCGGCCGGGTCGCCTTCGACCTCGGGGAGACCTCGGCCGAACTGGTCTCCGCGACGCCCGCCTCGGGCTGGCAGATGCAGGTGTGGAAGCAGACGACCTGGATCCGGGTGACCTTCACCCGGGACGGCCGCGAGCTGTCGGTCTTCTGCGTGTGGCACGACACCGCGCCCCGCGTGGAGATCGAGGACCGGGCGGTCTGACCGGCTGTCCGGCTGTCCGCATTCCTAGCGGAAGACGGAGGCCGGCGGGGCCGGTGACGGCTTGGCGCTCGCGTCGGTGACCGGGGCCGCTCCCCCGGCGAAGTCGGCGAGGGGTCGCCCGTGTTCGACCCGGCCCGGGTGCGGGTCGGTGGCGACCCTGCGGGTGAGTTCGGCGACCGGGAGCTCCCGGTCGGAGGCGAGCAGGACCGCGTTGCCGAAGCGGCGTCCGCGCAGCACGGTCGGGTCGGCGGTCAGGGCCAGTTCGGGGAAGACGGCGGCGGCCGTGGCGATCTGGCCGCGCAGATGGGCCAGCGGCGGGCCGTCGGCCAGGTTCGCCGCGTAGAGGCCGCCGGGCCTCAGCGCCCGTCGCACCTCGGCGAGGAACTCGGTGCTGGTCAGATGGGCGGGGGTGCGGGCTCCGCCGAACACGTCCGCGATGATCAGGTCCGCCCAGCCGTCCTGGACCTTGGCGAGGCCGGCGCGGGCGTCGGTGGAGCGGACCCGTACGCGGGCGCCGGGGTCGAGCGGCAGTTCCCGGCGGACGAAGCGGACCAGGGGCCCGTCGAGCTCCACGACCTGCTGCGTGGAGCGGGGCCGGGTCGCGGCGACGTAGCGGGCGAGGGTGAGGGCGCCGCCGCCGAGGTGCACGGCCTGGATCGGGCGGTGGGGCGGGGCGGTGAGGTCGGCGACGTGGCCGAGGCGCCGCTGGTACTCGAAGGAGAGGTACGTCGGGTCGTCCAGGTCGACGTGCGACTGCGGGGCGCCGTCGACGAGCAGCGTCCAGGCGCGCGGGCGCTCCCGGTCGGGTACGAGTTCGGCGAGACCGCCGTCGACGGTCTCGGTGAGGGGGGCCGCCGCCGCCCGGTCACGCTGCTTGTTCCTGGCCATCGGTCCATTATCGGACGATCGGACCGGTCACGACGCGCCGGGGAACGCGACGGGCTCAGCGGCAGCCGTCGGCGGCCTCGATGAGCCGGGCCGCCTCGCCGAGCGCCTCGCGCAGGACGGCGGGGTCGGTGACCGGGTCGGTGTCGCCGGGCGGCAGCAGCCAGCCGGCCGGGCGGGGGGCGCCGCCGGCCGGTTCGGGCAGCTCCGGCAGCTCGGGGAGGCGGAGGCCGCGCCCCGAGGTGCGCGTACAGGCGCTGCCCGGCACGTCCCAGGCGGCGGCGGTGCCGGGCGGCACCAGGAAGCCCAGGGTGTCGCAGGTGCCGTCGTGCACCACCGGGCCGACGGCGGGGGCGCCGGTGCGGCGCAGGATGTCGACGGCCTCCAGGCCCTGGCGGACCGGCACGGTGACCAGGTCCCAGGCTTCGGCGGCGGACTCGGCCCCGGCGGCGCCCGGGGCGGGCACGGGCCGGGCGGCCGACTGTGAACCGATCTCCGACATGGGACCCCTCCTCGCTCCATGAGGAGACACGTTCCGTCTCTCCTTACGGTTCAACGCCCGTGCGCGTCAACGGCTACGGCGGTTTCCCGCCGCAAAGGATGGCAGTTCATGGCAGATCGCAGGCGAGATATCCGATTTGTAGCCAAACTCTGCGTAGGCATTCGGTCACAGCGGGTACGTTTCTGCCGCCGGACCACCCGGCAGCACCAGGAGAGGGCTCGGCCATGGCGATGTCACGGGCAGTTCCCAACCTCGCCTTCCGCAGGCTCCGCGGACAGCAGTCGCCGGCGGAGTTCGCCGCGGCCGTCCGCCGGGCGGCGCGGGAGATCGGCGAACAGGTCGCGTGCGACGCCCGCTACATCGGGCGCGTGGAGGCGGGCGAGATCCGCTGCCCGAACTACGCGTACGAGCGGGTCTTCCTGCACATGTTCCCCGGACTCGGCCTCTCCGACCTGGGGTTCTCCGCACGGGAGACGGTGCGCGGCCGGCGGCAGACCGTCCCGGCCGGGGCGCCGTCCCCCGCCGCCTCCACGACCCGGAACGATGAGGAGAGCGACGTGCTGCGTCGCGCATTCATGACGAGCGGCTCCGCCACCCTGGCGGCCGCCTCGCTGGGACTCGGCGGCCCCGCCGTCGCGATCCCCAGCCCCCGCGGGACCCACCGGATCGGCGAGACCGAGGTGCGGGCCGTCGAGGACGCCGTGCGGCGGATCCGGCTGCTCGACGACCGGCACGGCGCCGACGGGCTCTACAAGGTGGCCGCCCAGCCGCTCCGCACCGCGTACGCGCTGCTCGACGACGGCACCACGGCCCGCCGTTCCACCGAGGACCGGCTGCACGCGGGCGCGGGCGAACTCTCCCTCTCCGTCGGCTGGCTGGCCCACGACTCGGGCCGGCACGAGGACGCGCGCTCGCACTACGCCGAGGCCCTGGCGACCGCGCGCGTGGCGGGGAGCTCCGGGAACGCGGCCCTGGAGGCGCACGCCTTCTGCAACACGTCGTTCCTGGCCCGGGACACCGGCCGCCACCGGGAGGCGGTCCGGGCGGCGCAGGCCGGGCTGCGGGCCGCGCGGTCCCTGGACTCGGCCCGGCTGCTCTCCCTGCTCTCGCTGCGGGAGGCGTGCGCGTGGGCGGCGCTCGGCGACCGGTCCGCCTGCGAGCGGGCCCTCGGCCGCGCCCACTCCTTCTTCGACCGGGGCCCGGCCGACGGGGACCCGGAGTGGATGTCCTTCTTCGGGGAGCCGGAGCGGGAGGCGCAGGAGGCCCAGTGCTGGTCGGTGCTCGGCGACTGGGGCCGGGCCGCCCGCCACGCCCACCGGGCCACGGTCCTGCAGAACCCGCACTTCGCCCGGAACCTCGCGCTCTACCGCGCCCAGCTCGCCCGGGACCTGGCGCACGCGGGCCGTCCGGACGAGGCGGCGGCGGAGGCGCGCCGGGTGGTGGACTCCCTCGACGGCATCGCCTCGGCCCGCATCCGCGAACTCCTCGCGGAGACGGGCCGGGTGCTGGCGGCGGTCCGCTGAGGCCAAGGGCCTACTGCTCCAGGTGTCCGGTGTCGTTCCAGCGTTCGAGCGCCGGGTCGCCGTACGCCCAGCCCAGGACCGAGAGGCTCGTCGGGTCGAGGCGGATGCGGGCGGCGAAGGAGACGTCCTCGCCGAGCCAGCGGGCGCCGATGGAGCGCAGGATGTGCCCGTGGGCGAAGACCAGGACGTCCCGGTCGGCGGAGCGGGCCCACTCCACGACCTCGTCGGCGCGGTCCGAGAGCTGCGCCAGGGTCTCGCCGCCGGGGACGCCGTCGCGCCAGATGAACCAGTCCGGCTGCCGCTCCTTGATCTGGGGCGGGGTGAGGCCCTCGTACGCCCCGTAGTCCCACTCCATCAGCGCGTCCCAGGGCTCGGCCCGGTCGCCGAAGCCGGCGAGGGTGCAGGTCTCGCTCGCCCGGACCAGGGGGCTGGTGCGCACCTCCACGCCGGGCAGGCCCTGCCAGGGGCCGCGGTGCAGGCGCTCGCCGAGCAGCTTCGCGCCGCGGCGCCCCTCTTCGAGCAGGGGTATGTCGGTCCTGCCGGTGTGGCGGCCGAGGAGCGACCACTCGGTCTGGCCGTGCCGGGCGAGCAGGATGCGCGGTGCCATGGGAAGGCTCTCCAGAGGTTCGCGGTGCGGACGTGCTCCTTCCATCATCGCCCACCTGAATTCGGGGCGACACGCGGGCAACCTCCGGGTGCCCTCCGGCGTCCCCTCCCCCGGGCCGTACGCCTTACGGGAGGGGACCTTGTCCATGCGCAAGCCACGCTGGTGGGCCGAGCTGTCACTGATCGGCGTCGTGTACGCGGCCTACACCGGCGGGCGGCTCCTCGTGCGGGGCGACGAGGCCTCGGCCGTCGACCACGGCCTCGCGATCCTGCGTCTGGAGGGGCTGCTCGGGATCGACGCCGAGCGCCCCCTGAACCGGCTGTTCACGGACGTCCCCGCGCTCGGGATCCCGGCGGACTTCGCGTACGCCACGCTGCACTACCTGGTCACCCCGGTGGTCCTGGTGTGGATGTTCCGGCGGCGGCCCGCGCACTACCGGGCGGCCCGCGCCTGGCTGATGGCCGCCACCCTGCTCGGGCTCGTCGGCTTCACGCTGCTGCCGACCTGTCCGCCCCGGCTGCTCGACGCGGCGCACGGATTCACCGACACGATGGCCCACTTCAGCGCGTACGGCTGGTGGGGCGGCGAGGCGAGCGCGCCGCGCGGGCTCGGCGGGATGACCAACCAGTACGCGGCGATGCCCAGTCTGCACGTGGGGTGGGCGCTGTGGTGCGGGGTGATGCTGTGGCGGTACGGGCGGACTCCGCTCGTGAAGGCGCTCGGGGTGGCGTATCCGCTGCTCACGACGGTGGTGGTGATGGGCACGGCCAACCACTACCTGCTCGACGCGGTCGCGGGGGCGGCCGTGATGGGGGCCGGGTTCCTCCTCGCCCCGCACGCGCTGCGGGTGGTCGACCGGCTGCGCGGGACGGCGGTCCGGACGGCGGGAACGGGGAGCGGGAAGGAGGGCGGAACGGGGGCCGGAGCAGGGGCCGGAACGGGGGAAGCCCCTCCGGTTGTCAGTGGGGGATGCGAGACTTTCGCGGGTGAGCACATCCCCGGACAGCGGTCCGTCGCGACCGCCGCAGACGACACGTCGACACCTGCTCGCTGAGCTGCGCGGACCGGGGGTCGCACCGCGTCCGCTGGACGCGCGGGCGCTCGCGGCGCTCGCCGCCAACCCCGGCTGCCGGCGGCGGGCCCTGCTCGACGGCGCCGGGGTCGACAAGTCCGCCCTCGCGGCGAAGCTCGGCTCCCCGGCCCCGTTCGGGCAGTCGCAGTTCGCGATCGTGCGGGGCAACTCCTTCGAGGCGAAGGTGAAGGCGGACGGCGGGCGCGAACTGCTGCGGCTGCTCGGGGTGGAGGAGCCCGGCGAGGTGTCCGTGCCCGACCTGTCGGCGGCCGGGCCCGAGGGCCGGGTGGCGCGCACGGCGCTCGCGCTGCGGGAGGCGACCGGGTCCGGGGGGTGGACGCTGCTCGACCATCCGCTGCTCGCCCTGGAGGTGGCGGGCTCCCCGGTCTACCTGGAGCCGGACGCGGTGGTGGTGCGCCCCGGCGGCGGGTGGACGGTGGTCGAGATCAAGTCCTTCCCGACGGTGGACGGTTCGGCCGACGCGGCGAAGGTGGGCGCGGCGGCCCGCCAGGCCGCCGTGTACGTGCTGGCGCTCGAACGGGTGGCGGCGGTCACGGAGGGCGCGCGGGTGGCGCACTCGGTGCTCCTGGTCTGCCCGAAGGACTTCTCGAACGTGCCGACGGCCTCGGTCGTCGACGTGCGCAAGCAGCGGTCGGTGACCCGGCGCCAGCTGGACCGGCTCACCCGGATCGACGAGATCGCGGACGCGCTGCCGGAGGGCGTCAGCTTCGACGTGGCGGAGCGCTCGCCGGAGGAGCTGACGGCGTCGGTGGAGTCCGTGCCCCACCAGTACGCGCCGGAGTGCCTGGCCGCCTGCGAGCTGGCCTTCCACTGCCGGTCGCGGTCGCGGGAGACGGGCGCGGTGGAGACCCTGGGCCGTTCGGTACGGGGTGAGCTGGGCGGTCTGACGACGGTCGGCGCGGTCCTGGCGGCGGCGCGCGGCGAGGCGGGCGACCCGGACGACCCGGCGGTGGCGGCCCTGCGGCGGGCCAGGGCCCTGCGCGAGGAGGCGCTGGCGTCGGCGCCCGCCCGCATCCCCCGGGAGCCTGTCGAATGCCCCTGCTGACGTCCCTTTCCCGCACCGCGCCCCGGGAGGGCCTCGCATGTCGCTGATCTCCACGCTGGCCCGGATGGAGGCCGTCGAGTCGGGGCGGGCGCAGCCGCTCGCGACCGTGCGGCACCGGCGCGTGTCCGAACGGCCGCTCGTCCTGGTGCCGTTGACCACCGCCGGTGAGGCGGGCGCCCCGCTGGGCGCGCTCGTCGGCACCGACCCCGAGGAGCCGAGGCTCCTGGTGGTGCCCCAGCCCCGCGACCGGGACCTGCGGTTCGCGTTCCTCGCGGACCTGGCCGAGGAGGTCCTGCCGTACGTCGACGCGTTCGCGGACGTCGTCGAGCTGATCGAGCGCAACGAGACGGACGCCGAGACGGGCAAGAAGGTGCGGGTCGAGGTCGAACTGTGCGCGGACGCCCCGCAGTTGATCGTGCCGAGCCGGGCGGGCGTGGAGTACGTGCGGCTGCTCGGGCGGTCGACGCGGTTCCGGCGGACGGCCGAGCAGGACCCGGAGACGCCGTTCCCCGCGCCGCCCCGGGTGCCGCTGCTCGGGCGCTGGCTGACGCACTTCGGGGAGCGGGCCCGGGTGCCCGGCTCCTCGCTGCTGCTCGCGGCGACGGACCTGCTCAACCGGCACTGGGCGACCGGCCAGTCCTCCCTGGAGGACCAGCACCTGGGCGCGCTGCTCGCCTGGATCGACCCGGAGGACGGGATGCCGGGCCGGGAGGGGGCGCTGCGCGCCGAGGCGGGCCGGGACGAGCGGGGGCAGCTCTTCTGCCCGCCCGCCGGGCCCGCCACGGACCCGGCCTTCGACAACCGGCTGCTCGCGCCCGCGATCGAGCGGTACGACCGGGCCCGGCAGGCGTCCGGCGCGGCCGAGGACCCCGAGGCGGCCGAGCGGGCCCTCGGCGAACTGCTGACGGCCGAGCGGGAGGTGCGCCGGCTCGTCGTCTCGCAGCTGAAGCCGACGTGGGAGGCGGTGTGGCGGGCGGTCGGCCTGCTGCGGGAGCTGCCGGAGGGGGCCAGGGTCGGGGACCGCTGGACCCGGGACCGCTGGTCCTTCACCGCCCACCGGGACCGGGTCGCGGCCGGCGAGCCGCCGCAGCCGCGCCGGGACGACGCGGTGACGGCGGCGCGGAAGCTGGCGGCCCGCGAGCAGGCGCAGGGCCAGCTGGAGGCGCAGGAGGCCCTGGACGACCCGCTGGTCCTGGCGGGTCGGCGGCTCGCGGGCGAGGCGTTCGCGGCGGAGGTGGTGGAGGTGACGATGGCGTGGACGGAGTCGAAGCGGCCCGCGCCCCGGCCGCTGCTCACGGTCCGCACGGACGACCGGCCGCACCTGGACGAGCGGGTGAGGGTGTACCGCTCGCTCGACGGGAAGCCGCAGACGGCGGAGTTCGTGCGCCACGAGGAGGACGGCGCGCTGGTGCTCCGGGTCCTGGACCGGATGGGCCGGTCGAAGGAGCCCGCGGAGGGTTCGGTGCCGGAGAAGGGCGAGCGGATCGCCTGGACGCTCTTCGAGCACGACCAGCGGACCGGGCCGAAGCTGCCGGACCCGGAGGAAACCCCCTGGACGCACGGCGGCCCGCCCCGGGCGGACGCCGTGGAACTGCCCGACCCCGTGACCCCCGAGGACGTCCTGTGACCGTGTTCGACCCCGTGACCCCCGAGGACGTGCCGTGACCGTGTTCGACCCCTCCGCCGAGGCCGGGCGCGCGACGGCCGCGATCCTGGCGGACACCCTGCACGGCACGTCGCGGGGCGTGGTGGTGGACTCCCCGCCGGGCGCGGGCAAGTCGACGCTCGTCGTGCGGGCCGCCCTCGAACTGGCCGCCGCCGGGCGCCCCCTGATGGTGGTCGCGCAGACGAACGCACAGGTGGACGACCTGGTGCTGCGGCTCGCCGAGAAGGAGCCGGACCTGGAGGTGGGCCGGCTGCACTCCAGCGACTCCGACCCGTACGACAAGGCGCTCGACGACCTGGAGAACGTACGGAAGTCGGCGAAGGCGGGTGATCTGGCCGGGCTTCCGGTGGTGATCTCGACGGCCGCCAAGTGGGGGCACGTGAAGAACGTCGAGCCGTGGGCGCACGCGATCGTGGACGAGGCCTACCAGATGCGCTCGGACGCGCTGCTCGCGGTGGCGGGGCTCTTCGAGCGGGCCCTTTTCGTGGGCGACCCGGGGCAGCTGGACCCGTTCTCGGTGGTGGGCGCGGAGCAGTGGGCGGGGCTGGCGTACGACCCGTCGGCGAGCGCGGTCTCGACCCTCCTCGCGCACAATCCGGAGCTGCCGCAGCACCGCCTTCCGGTGTCGTGGCGGCTGCCCGCGTCGGCGGCGCCGCTGGTGTCGGACGCGTTCTACCCGTACACGCCGTTCCGCAGCGGCACCGGGCACGGGGACCGGAAGCTGTCCTTCGGGGTGCCGTCGGACGGCTCGGGCCCGGACCGGGTCCTGGACGAGGCGGCCGAGTCGGGCTGGGGCCTGCTGGAGCTCCCGGCCCGGCACACCCCGCGCACCGACCCGGAGGCGGTGGGCGCGATCGCCCTGGTGGTGCGGCGGCTCCTGGACCGGGGCGGCGCGGCGGTCTCGGAGCGCGCGGAGCACCCCGTGCCCCTGACGCCCGACCGGATCGCGGTCGGCACCGCCCACCGCGACCAGGCGGCGGCGGTCCGGGCGGCGCTCGCGGACCTGGGCGTGTCCGGGGTGACGGTGGACACCGCGAACCGGCTCCAGGGGCGCGAGTACGACGTGACGGTGGTCCTCCACCCGCTGTCCGGCCGCCCGGACGCGACCGCCTTCCACCTGGAGACGGGCCGCCTGTGCGTCCTGGCCTCCCGGCACCGGCACGCGTGCGTGGTGGTGTGCCGCGCGGGCGTGGCGGACCTCCTCGACGAACACCCGTCGACGGAACCGGTCCGGCTGGGCGTGGCGGTCTCGTTCCCGGACGGCTGGGAGGCGAACCACGCGGTCCTCTCCCACCTGGAGGAACACCGGGTGACCTGGACGCCGTGAGCCCCGGGGCGCGGCCGGAGGTCTCGGCTCCGGGCCGCGGGACGGGACCCGGGGCGCGCGGTCCGGGGTTCGCGCTCTTGCGGGGCGCGGGACAATGGAGGGCGGCCCGGGGTTCCGGGCCGTGTCCGTGCGCGGTCGGGTCCGGGTGCGGACACGCCCGTGCGAGACCTGTGCGAAGAGGAGAACGACGATGGCGGAATCCGCGGAGCGGGGCGGGCAGCGGCGGCTTCGGCCGGCGCCGCTGATCTTCGAGCCTGCCGAGGCGTCCGCCGATCCGGAGCACTTCTTCGACCTGGAGTCGCTGGAGGATCCCCGGGAGCTGCTGTCCCGGGCGACGGAGCTGACGCTCGCGTTCCGGGCGGCGACGGACCGGGCGATCGAGTTCCAGGCGATCGCGGCGGCGCAGCTGGCCGACCCGCGCCGGTTCGACCGGCTGACGGTGGCCGACGTCGCCGAGCGGGCCCAGTGGACCGAGGACTACGCCCGCAAGATGATCGAGTTCGGTCGCGACCTCATCCGGGCGGGCGGACGGCCGGCGGAGGACTGAGCCGGCCCGGGGTCCGGAGGGCGCACGGGCGCGCGGGCGTCGTCCTGGAGCACGGGGGCGCGATGCGGGGGCGCGCATGGCCGGAGGCACGCGCGGTGACCGAAAACCACCCCTGGCATATGCCGAGGGCGCACGATACTCCTCCGCCACCCCTCCTGTCCGGGATTCCGCGAACCCTCGGAAACCGTCCCGTCACTCCCGGTACATCTGGACGCATGACGACGTGGCTGCGCGACGAGACCCCGCACGACGTGTTCCGGTTCCTCCGGGAGGGCGACGAGGAGCGGCACCAGACCGCCCGGGTGACCGCCGACGGGGCCTCCTGGCTGGCCTCGGCCGCCGGCGGGCGGGGGACCGCGCTCGCCCGCTGGGAGTCCCGGCCGGCCTCGCCCGCCGCGCTGCCCTGCGGGACGGTCTTCGACGTCGTCAACGTGGACCCGGTCTTCGGGCGCCGGATGCTGGACCGGCTGTGGACGGAGGGCCCGGGGTCGGGGCCCGTCGCGGTCCACCGGGGCCGGATGATGCTGTTCGCCGCGCCCGGCACGGCCCAGCGGCTGCCCGCCCTGCTCGACTGGGAGGAGTGGGGCGACGCGGTGCCCCGGCCGCTCTGTCACGGGCTCGGGGACGCGGTGACCGTGCCGCCGCTCGCCCCCTCCGACGCTGCCGGGCCCCGCTGGCTGGTGGCCCCCGACACCCGTCACCCGTGGCTGCCCGGCCCCGAGGTCGTGCTCTGGGCCTGTGTGCGGGCCGTCCGGGCGGCTTCCGCCGCCGACGTGCGGGTATCGATTTTTCCTCCCGCCGATCCGGGTGCTAATGTCTACGACGTCAGCAGGCGCCGCTAGCTCAGTTGGTTAGAGCAGCTGACTCTTAATCAGCGGGTCCGGGGTTCGAGTCCCTGGCGGCGCACAGACGGAAGAAGCCCCCCGCGGAAGCGGGGGGCTTCTTCGTGTGCCGGGACCAGGGGCCCGTGGTCAGTCGCGTTCCGCCGGGTTGATCCTGACCGTCCAGACGTCCGACCCCGACCGGTCCATGACCTCGATCCGGACCCCGGAACCGGGCACGGTGAAGGTCTCGCCCTCCTCCAGCGGGGCGTCCGCGAGCGGCGGGTAGACCGAGCGCTCCCAGCAGGCCTCGGTGCGCGGGTGCGCGTCCACGACCTCGACCGGGCCGTCCCCGGAGGCCGTGGTGCCCCGCACCCGGTAGACGAGCACGCCCTCCGTGCAGGTCTCGGTGTTGTTCCCGGCGTCGCTCCTGGCCTCGATCGCGAGGACGCTGTCGGGCCCGGTGCGGACGACCGCGAGCCGGGTGCCGAGCGCGCCGCCGTCCCCGGCCGGGGCGTCGGTCGGCTCCAGGCCGACCACCCGGGGCTCCGGGCCCTGGACGCAGGTCACCTGTGCCCGGGAGAGCCAGCCGAGCTTCCACTTGTGCCAGCCGAAGAGGTCCGGGGAGAGCCCGAACTGGCTGCCCATGACGTCCCAGTCGCCCACGTGGGTGTCCCAGTCGCCCTTGCCGTCCTCCGGCCGGTGGTAGAGGTCGGGCAGGTCGAAGACGTGGCCGGTCTCGTGGGCCAGGACGTTGCGGTCGGGCGGGTGCCGCTCGAAGACCGTGACGACCCGCCGGATCTCGGTGCCGTCGACCTCCAGCGGGCGGTCCAGGTTGACCACCTTGGTCGCGTCGGAGTCCACGCCCGGCGCGTCCGGGTCCGCGACCAGGTAGACGATGTCGTACTGGGAGAAGTCGACGTCCGCGTCGGCGGCGGCGACCGCGTCGCGGAGGTACTCGGCCCGCTTCCCGGCGTCCCAGTCCCGCCGTATGTCGTACGCGCCCGACTCGCGCGGCATCGGGGTCCACGCCGTGCGGGCGTGCGGGGTCAGGGTGAAGCGGCCGTAGGAGGCGCGCTCGAAGAAGTCGCCGGTGCCGGGGAAGTGGTCGGCGGCGAGCTCGGCCGGGGTGGTGAGCGGCTCGGAGTCCGGGAAGGACAGGAAGACCATGACCGCGTCGAGGTCCCGGTCCGGGCGCGGGTAGGAGCCGTTCCAGGTGTCGAGCCCGAGCGAGTGGTGGGCCTGGGTGCGGGGCAGGGCGCAGGGGTTCGCGGCGGGCACGCCGACGGCGGGGCCCGCGACGAGCCCGGTGGCGGCCAGGGCGGCGAGCGAGGTGAAGGCGGCCGCGCCGGCGCGCAGCCGCGGGCGCCGCTCCCCTCCCCCGGGTGGCTGCTGACCCCTCACGTCGACCTCCGGATCACGAATGCGGGACACCCCACCCACCTTGTGATGATTTGCTTAATTTCGCACGTTTCCACTGCCCCGGTCGGGTGAGTGCGCACCACCGCGTCGACGCGACACGGACGCGATTCAGCTCACGGAAAGTCACATTCGGTCGCCCCTCCGACGACCCGTGTCAGAGCCGGGCAGAAACGATCGGGCAGGGTGGTCCGGTGGGGATCCTCACAGCGCCGGACGGCCCCCGGGGGCGCCCCTGAGCTGGAACGGCCGCCCGGCCTGGCCCTATGATCGGCTCACTCTTCCTCGGCCGACCGTCCCGTCCCGTACGACCGGCCCGACTGCACTACGGGAGCGAGCGGTGAGCGGAACCCCCGAAGGACCGGTGCACCAGGAGCCGGCGGAGACACGCACGGCCGAGCCCGCCCTCACGGAGCGTGACGCCGGACGCCGGGAGGCCGAACTCCGCGACTACCGCGCCGCCTTCCGGGTCGCCCGGCTCGCCATGGCCCTCGTCGACCGGGACGGCGTGGTCGTCGCGGCCAACGACTCCCTCGGCGCCCTCCTCGGCACCGAGCCCGGGGCGCTCCGCGAGCAGGCCGCCGCCGACCTCGTCGACCTCGCCTCCGACGGACGCACCTGGCACGCCTACCGCGAGGTGCTGCGGGGCCGCCGCTCCCGCTTCCGCTGCACCCGCCGCCTCAAGCACCCCGACGGGCGCTCGCTGTGGGCCGAGGTCACCGTCGCCCCCGTGCCCGGCGACCGGCGGGTCCTGCTGTCGATCGCGGACATCAGCGACCGGCGCGAGCTCCAGGCCCGCCTGCGCCACCTCCAGATGCACGACCCGGTGACCCGGCTGCCCAACCGCGCCCTCTTCTTCGAGCGCCTCTCGGCCGCCCTGGACGCCGACCGGCAGGAGGGCGGGACGCGGCCCGGATCGCACCGGTCGTACGAGTCGTACGAATCGCACGGGTATGGCAGAACAGGGCGGATCGGCCTCTGCTACATCGACCTCGACGGCTTCAAGGCGGTCAACGACACCCTCGGCCACCGGGTCGGCGACCGGCTCCTGGCCGCCGTCGCCGGGCGGCTGACCGAGTGCGCGGACAGCGACGGCTACACCCGCAGCGGCGGCCACCTGGTGGCGCGGCTCGGCGGGGACGAGTTCGCGATCCTGGTCGAGGAGTCCACCGGGACGGAGCAGGTGGCGGACCTGGCGCGCTCGGTGCTCGACGCGCTCCAGGAACCCTTCGACCTGGCCGGGCAGCGGCTTTCGGTCTCCGCCTCCATCGGCGTGGTCGAGCGCTCCGGCCGGGGGACGACGGCGACCGCCCTGATGCAGGCCGCCGACACCACGCTGTACTGGGCGAAGGCGGACGGCAAGGCCCGCTGGACCCTCTTCGACCCCGAGCGCAACGCCCACCGGATGACCCGGCAGGCGCTCTCCTCCACCCTGCGGCCGGCCGTGGAGGGCGGGGAGTTCGCCCTGGAGTACCAGCCGCTCGTGGACCTGTCCGACGGGGCCGTGCGCGGGGTGGAGGCGCTGGTGCGCTGGCACCACCCGCAGTTCGGCCCGCTCGCGCCGAATCGGTTCATCGGGATCGCCGAGGAGGACGGCTCCATCGTGGAGCTGGGCCGCTGGATCCTGCGCACCGCCTGCCACCAGGCCCGGCAGTGGCAGAAGGACCACCCGCGCGAGCGCCCGCTCTTCGTGAGCGTCAACGTGGCGGTCCGCCAGGTCTGGGACTCCGATTTGGTCGCGGACGTGGCCGGGATCCTCGCGGAGACCGGGCTCGCCCCGCACCTGCTCCAGCTGGAGCTGACCGAGTCCGCGGTGATGGGCTCGGCGGGCCGCCCGCTCCAGGCGCTCCAGGCGCTGAGCGACATGGGGGTGCGGATCGCGATCGACGACTTCGGCACCGGCTACTCGAACCTCGCCTATCTGAGCCGGCTCCCGGTCTCCGTGCTCAAGCTGGACGGCTCCTTCGTCCGCGGCTTCCAGGACGAGGAGCACGCCAACCCGGCCGACGAGCTGATCGTCGAGGCGCTCGTCCAGCTCGCGCACCGGCTCGGGCTCACGGTCACCGCCGAGTGCGTCGAGACCGCCGGGCAGGCCAGCCGGCTGCGGCGGATCGGCTGCGACACGGGGCAGGGCTGGCTGTACTCGCGGGCGGTGGCCCCGGACCGGATCGCGGAGCTGATCGGCACGGAGCCGCTGCCGGCCTGAGCGGCGCCCCCGGGCCCGTACCACCGCGCGGAACCGACCCCGCGCATGGGAACCGCCCCGCGCATGGGAACTGCCCCCGGCCGGAGGGACATTCCGGGCGGGGGCAGTGGTCATGAGGGGTTCTGCGGGTCAGGCGTTCAGCAGGCGCCGAGGTCCTGCCAGACGCCCCACTCGCCGGTGGTGCCGGGGACCTCGTTCTGGGTCCACCACTTGGCCTTGTACTTGCGGCCGTTGTGGGAGACCTCGTTGCCCGCGTTGTAGACCGTGCCGGCCGCGTACGCCGGGACCGAGCCGCAGCCGGTGGCCGGCGGGGTCGTCGGCGGCGTGGTGGGCGGGGTGGTCGGCGGCGTCGTGGGAGGCGTCGTCGGCGGGGTGGTCGGCTCGGTGGTGGTGCCGCCGAGCGCGGTGTTGATCTGCTTCAGGAGCGTGGCGTTGTTGTCCAGGCCGAGCAGGGAGTACATCATCGCGCCGGCCAGGCCGCGCTGCTTGCCGTAGTCCACCCGGGCCTGGATGGACTTCTGGTCGAGGCCGGTGAAGAACTCGCCGTCCTTGTAGAAGTACGAGGACTTCGACTTGTCGTCCCAGAAGGTGGTCGACGGGTTGTCGACGATGCCGCCGAGCTCCTTGTAGTGCGCGATGCCGGCCTGCTGGCTGAGCGGGCGGGCGCCGGAGCCGCCGGTGGCGGTCTGCGCGAGGCCGTTGGTGGTCCCGGCCGGGACGCCCTTCCAGCCGCGGTAGTAGAACTCGTAGCCCAGGGTCAGCTTGCCGGCGGGGAAGCCGCCCGCGATCCCGTAGGTCGGGTTGCCGTCGATCCAGGAGTCGATGGCCGCGTCGATGCTGTACTTCTCGGTGCCCGGCGCGATCACGTCGGTCGGGTCGTTCGGGGAGGGGTACAGCGGGGACTGGTGGTACGTCGGCCCGTCGCCGTCCCAGGCGCCGTGCATGTCGTACGTCATGATGTTCGCGTAGTCGAGGTACGCGCCGATCTTGTCCGTCTCGATGTACTTGATCTTGTCCTGGCCGGCCGGGAGGGCCGCGGTCAGGAGGTACTTCTTGCCGCCGTTGGCCGCGCCGTACTCGTTGAGCTGCTTGCGGAACTCGGCGAGCAGGAGGGTGAAGTTCTGCTTGTCCTCGGGGCCGTAGTGGTTGCCCAGGTGGCCGCCGGAGGAGCCCGGGTACTCCCAGTCGATGTCGATGCCGTCGAAGATGCCGGCCGCCGTGCCCGCGCCGCCGTAGCCGCCCTCGACCGGCAGGTTGCCCTTGAGGTACTGGTCGATGCAGGAGGAGACGAGCTTCTTGCGGCTCGCGTCCGTCTTCGCCGCGTCGTGGAAGTACTTGGAGTAGGTCCAGCCGCCCAGCGAGATGTTGATCTTCAGGTGGGGGTACTTCGCCTTCAGCTCCTTGAACTGGTTGAAGACGCCCACGATCGGCTGGTCCCACTTGTCGGCGACGCCGTCGACGCTGTCCGCCGCGCTGAAGGACTTCTGGTAGTCGGCGTACGAGTCGCCCGCACCGTCACCCGCGTTGGGGTTGTTGTCGTCACCCGCGGCCTTGTTGGCCTGGAAACAGGTGAGGTTGGTGGGGTGGATGTTGCCGAACGAGTAGTTGATGACGTCCAGCTGGCTCGCGATGCCCCGCGTGTCGAGGTGCTTGGGGTAGAACGCGTTGCCGTAGACGCTCCACTGGTCGTAGTACGCGATGCGCACGTTGCCGGTGGAGGCGGTGGTCGAGGTGGGGGCCGCCTGGGCGGAGCCGAGTCCGGCGGTCGCCGCGAGCGCGCCGGCGGCGAGGGCCGAGCTCAGGAGCGCGGCGATCAATGACTTACGGGGGTGCACGTGCGGCCTCCGGATGGGGGTACTGGGTGGTGCCGTACAGGAGCTGGAGCAGTGATAACCGCCGCGTGAACGGTGAGTCAATGGTCTGAACCAGATTGAGGACTAGACCAATTGACGGAAGAAAGCCCTTGTCAGAGACGTGCAGCACAAAACGGAACCGCCCGCCACCATCGGTGACGAGCGGTTTAAGGTTCCTTTAGGGAAGGCCCGGGGTTCGTTCGACGATGAACCAACCGGCCTCGGAAATCCGGGTTTTACCCGGCGGCCTCCGTCCCGGAACGGAAAGCGCGGTCCGGTCGGCGGGCTCCGGCTACTCGGCGAGCTCCGGCATCCCGTACGCGTCGGCGATCAGTTCGTAGCTCCGCAGCCGCGCCTCCCCGCCGTGCGCGTTGGCCGTGATCATCAGCTCGTCGGCGCCCGTCCGCTTCCGCAGGTCGTCCAGGCCCGTGCGGACCTCGTCCGGGGTGCCGTACACGATGTTCGCGAGCCAGCCGTCCACGAACTCCCGCTCGGCCGGGCCGAAGGCGTACGCCTCCGCCTCCTCCGGCGTCGGCACCAGGCCGGGCCGGCCGGTGCGCAGCCGCAGCATGGCGAGCGCCCCGGAGAGGACCTGGCGGTGGGCCTGCGCCGCCTCGTCGGCGGCGAGCGCCGAGACGCCGATCAGGGCGTACGGGGCGTCGAGCGCCTCCGAGGGGCGGAAGGAGTCCCGGTAGAGGTCGAGCGCCGGGATCGTGTTCCTGGCCGAGAAGTGGTGGGCGAAGGCGAAGGGCAGCCCGAGCACGCCGGCGAGCCGCGCGCTGAAGCCGGAGGAGCCGAGCAGCCAGATCGGCGGACGCCCCTTCGGCCCCTGCACCGGACCGGGCACGGCGTGGATGCGGGCGTACGGGTGCCCGTCCGGGAAGTCGTCGTCCAGGAACCGGGTCAGCTCCGCGAGCTGCTCGGGGAAGTCGTCGGCTCCCTCGTTCAGCCGGTCGGTGCGGCGCAGGGCGGCGGCCGTGGCGCCGTCGGTGCCGGGGGCGCGCCCGAGACCGAGGTCGACCCGGCCCGGGGCGAGGGCCTCCAGGGTGCCGAACTGCTCGGCGACGACGAGCGGGGCGTGGTTGGGCAGCATGACGCCGCCCGAGCCGAGCCGGATGCGCCGGGTGTGGGCGGCGAGGTGGGCGAGGATGACCGCCGGGGAGGAGGAGGCGACCCCGGGCATGGAGTGGTGCTCGGCCACCCAGTGCCGGTGGAAGCCGCGCCGCTCGGCCAGCCGGGACAGCTCGACGCTGGTGGCGAGGGCCTGGGACGCGGTCCGCCCGCTGCCGACGGTCACCAGGTCCAGTACGGACAGCGGTACGGGCGCGGTGCCCCGTGCCTCTCCTCGAATGGTGTCGGTCACCGTCGGGACCCTCCTCGGCAGACGTGCGGACGCATGGCGTGCGGATGTACGGGAGGAAGAACAGGAGGGGGTCTCCGTTTATTCCGTGGCCCTTCCACGCATTCCCCCGTGCCGCCTTTCGCGCACTCCTCCGCGCGCCCCTTCGCGCACCTCCCGCCCGCCCTCTCGCGCGCCCCTTCGTACGCCCCTCCGCGCGCTCCCGTGCGCGCCCCGGAGGCGGCGACACGTTCCCGCCACCCCCCTTCCGTACGTTCTCGGCCACCGGGAGGGGTCGTCCGGCGTCCGCTTCCCCGCGGAAAATCTTCCGGCCGGGGCGGCCCGAACGCATGCGCGAGCACGGGGGCGCACGCCCCTGACCTGAGGATCTGCGGAAAACGCGTGACGGTGGCATATGCCAGAGTGGCGCGTCCCAGATGGGGGCCCGGGCCCTCCGCATCATTCTCGCCAACAGCCGCCCCGTAAACGGTCCTTGGCGGTTATCGTGGTACGAAAGCTTGCGGTCACAACCTGGTAGGGGGAAACCGTGGCGCTGAAGCCCGAGCCCACCGCGCCGTTCCACTCGGTGCAGTACGCCCTGCGCGTCCTGGAGACGGTCTCACGGCACGGCGGCGGAGTGACGGACACCCAGATCGCCCGGGAGACCGGTCTCCCCGTCGCCCACCTCTCCTCGCTGCTCCTCATGCTCCGCCGCGAGGGATACGTCGAGCAGGTCGCCGACGGCGCCTATGTCGTCGGGGACTCCCTGGTCCTCCTCGGCTCCGGCGTGACCCGCCGCGAGGCCCTGGAGGCCAAGCTCCAGGAGACCCTGACCGAGCTGCGCGACTCCGTCGGCGCGGCCGTCTACATCAGCCGGTACATCGACGGCGAGGTCAAGATCACCCAGTTCGCCGACGGCCCGCGCACGCCCAAGGTGAACGAGTGGGTGGACTTCCGCTCGGCGGCGCACGCCAGCGCCGTCGGCAAGTGCCTGCTCACCCAGCTCGACCAGAACGGGCGGCGCGACCACCTCTCCCGCCACAAGATCGCCCGGCTGACCTCCCGGACGATCACCAGCGAGCGGATCCTCTTCTCCAAGCTCGACAGCCAGCCGGCCACCGTCCCCGTGCTCGACCTCCAGGAGTACGCGGTGGGCACGGTCTGCGCCGCCGTGCCGCTGACGGCGGGCGCGTCCGTGGGCTGTCTGGCGCTCTCCCTGCCGATCGAGCACGCCCACCGGCTGCGCGCGGCGGCCGACACGCTCAACCGCAGGGCCGCCCCGGTGGTCCTCTCACTGGCCATCTGACACCGCTCCCGGGGGCGGTCGGCGGGGCCGCCGGAGCGGCGGTCACGAGCACCCGGCGGGACCGGGTAGTATTTTCTCTGTCAGCAGGCGCCGCTAGCTCAGTTGGTTAGAGCAGCTGACTCTTAATCAGCGGGTCCGGGGTTCGAGTCCCTGGCGGCGCACGGACGGAGAAGGCCCCTCGCGGAAGCGGGGGGCCTTCTTGCCGTGCCCCGTCACGCCTTCAGATAGGTCAGGACGGCGAGGACGCGCCGGTGGGTGTCCTCGGCCGGGGGCAGGTCCAGCTTGGCCAGGATGTTGCCGATGTGCTTGCCGACGGCCGCCTCGGTCACCACGAGCCGGCGGGCGACCGCCCCGTTCGAGTGCCCCTCCGCGACCAGGCCCAGGACCTCGCGCTCGCGCGGGGTCAGCGCCTCCAGCGGGTCCCGGTGGCGCCGCAGGAGCTGCCGCACCACCTCGGGGTCGACGACCGTGCCGCCGTCCGCGACCCGGGTCAGCGCGTCCAGGAACTCCTCGACCTGCCCGACCCGGTCCTTCAGGAGGTAGCCGACGCCGGTGCCGTCGCCCGTGTCGAGGAGGTCGGCGGCGTAGCTGCGCTGCACGTACTGGCTGAGGACGAGGACCGGCAGGCCGGGCCGCTCGGCGCGGAGCGCGACCGCCGCGCGCAGCCCCTCGTCCCGGAAGCCGGGCGGCATCCGCACGTCGGTCACGACGACGTCGGGATCGTGGGCGGCGACCGCCGCGCGCAGGGCGTCGGCGTCCCCGACGGCGGCGACGACCTCGTGGCCGAAGCGGGCCAGGAGCCCGATCAGCCCCTCCCGGAGGAGGACGCCGTCCTCGGCGAGGACGACGCGGAGCCGGCGGGGGCGGTCTGCTGCGGTGCGGGACAAGGGATCTCCACTCGGAGGAGGGTCGGCCCGCCCGGCGGGCTCGTGATCGTGAGTGTGCCATCGAGGACGGCGATGCGGTCGGCGAGCCCGGTGAGGCCGCTCCCCCGGGCCGGGTCCGCCCCGCCGCGCCCGTCGTCCTCGACGTCGAGCCGCAGCACGCCGTGCGCGTGCCGGGCGGTGATCCGGGCCCGGCGGGCGCCGCTGTGCCGGCCGACGTTGGCGAGCGCCTCGCAGCCCGCGAAGTAGCCGGCGCTCTCCACGGCCCGGGGCAGCCGGGGCAGCTCGACGTCGGTGTCCACGGGGACGGCCGAGCGGTCGGCGGTGTCGGCGAGGGCGGGGCCGAGGCCGTAGTCGGCGAGGACCTGCGGATGGATGCCGTGGATCAGCTCGCGCAGCTCGGTCAGGACCTGCCCGGCCTCCGCGTGGGCCTTCGCGAGCTGGTCGGCGAGCGGTCCCGGCGGGGCGTCGAGGCGGGCGAGGCCGAGGGTCATGGTGAGGGCGACCAGGCGCTGCTGGGCGCCGTCGTGGAGGTCGCGCTCGATGCGGCGCCGCTCGGCCTCGAAGGCGTCGACGAGCCGGGCCCGGGAGGCGATGACCTCGCCGATCCCGGCCGCCGGGGCGTCGCGCGGGGCGAGCAGGGCGCGGGCGAGCGCGGCGCGGGCCCCGGCGACGGCGGCGAGCGGATACGCGAGGGCGACGAGGAGCACGGCGCCGAGGAGGGCGGTGGCGAAGGCCCCGGGCCAGGTGGTGACCAGGTACGCCTTGACGATCTTGGCCTCGTGGCCGTCGGCGGCGAGCTGGACGGGGGCGCTCAGCAGGGCCAGGGGCAGGCCGGCGCCGACGGCGAGGACGACCAGGTCGAGCGGCCACAGGACGGTGGCGAGCAGCAGGGCGTACGCGAGCTCCCGCCAGGTCGCCGGCTCCCCCGCCCGCAGCCGGAGCCAGGCCGCGAGGCCGGGTACGGCGGGGACGCGGTGCGGGTCGGGGGCCGGGTCCCGGTCCACGAGCCGGAGGCGGAACCGTTCGAGCGCGCCGAGGGCCGGGCCGGAGAGCAGGAGCGGCGGCAGCCCGACGAGGAACAGCGAGAAGACCCCGAGGACGAGGAGGACGAGGCCGGCGGCGGCCCCGGCGAGCGCGCCGGTGGCCAGGTAGGCGGCGGCCCGCCACGGCCAGGGGCCGAGGAGGAAGCGGGGCCGGGTGAGCGCCTGCCAGGGCGTACGGGGTTCCATGGGCGCCCACGGTAGGCCCGGCGGCGGGGGCGGGGCCATGGGGCTGGAGGGCGGGGAGGGGGTGGGGCTGGGCCCACCTCCGGGACCGGGGTGAGGCTGGGCCTGCCTGCGGGACGGGGTGGGGCTGGGCCCGCCTCCGGAGCGTGGCTGGGCCCGCCTCCGGGCAGGAGTGAGACCGGGACCGGGGTGCGGCTCGCGCCCCGGGCCCGGGGTGGCGCCCGGACGTGCCGGATCCACGGGGAGCGCGGAGGCCGTGCTCCCCGTGGGTCCGGACTACGACCGCCGGAGCGTCAGAACTTCACGTCCGAGCAGGCGTAGAAGGCGTTCGCGGTGTCCGCGACCGTCCACACCGCCAGGATGAGGTGACGGCCCGTCTTGCCCGCCGGGAGGTTCCCGGAGTGCGAGAGGGTCGCCGGCGGCTGCTGGTTGTTGTAGGGGACGGTCAGGAACGGCTGGGGGTCGAGGGCGGCCCGGGTGAGCGGCTGGCTCGGGTTCCATCCGTTCTTGGTGATGTAGTACTTGAAGTCGGTGGTGCGGTGACGGGCCGTGAACTGCCAGCGGAAGCTGTAGTTCTGACCCGCCGTGACGCTCGTCGCCGGCCAGTTGCCGCCGCGCGGGTCGTCGAGCTGGGCGAACGGGCCGTTCCCGCCGGCACAGATCTTCCCGTCGGCGGGCCCGGCGGCCGGGAAGCCCTTGAGCCCCTCGACCGACTGCGGCTCCCACTGGATGTTGCCGCAGTTGGTCACGGTGCCGTTGGCACAGAGCTTCTGGCGGCTGATCGGCGAGTCGGTGTAGCCGTGGCTGCCGGCGCTGCCGGTGCCGAGGAGGGTGACGCCGGCGACGCCGAGCGCCACCACCGTCGCGCCTATCGATTTCTTGCGCATGCTGTCGCTCCAGGAGAACGTGGGGGAGTTCCGTCGGGTCGTGCTGCACGCGTGCGGGTGGTACGGATGGTGCGGGTGGTGCGGGTGTTTCCCTGTTCTTTGCCGTACGGCGATGACGCATTTTGGTCTGGACCAAGTAACAAGGTATGGACCGAACTTGGCCCTGTCCATCCCCTCAGGCCCCCTCGGCGGAAGACGGCCTTCCCGTGTAGAACGCCACCGTCAGGTCCTTGACCAGCGACTTGCGCTCGTAGTCGTCCAGCTCGACCAGACCACGACTGGTCAGCCGGTGGACCACGTCGTCCACCGCGTCCACGATCGACGTCAGGACGCTGTCCCGGTGCTTCGCGTCGAGCGCCGCGATCCGGCTGCGCCGCATCGCCGTCGCGACCTCGGGGGCGTACTCGATCCGCGTCGGCTGCGCCGAGAAGACGTCCAGGCCGACCGGCGCGCACTCCGCCGACAGCATCCGCGTCAGGGCCTCGCCGACCGCCTCCGCGTCCCGGAGCGTCGGGGCGTCCTCGTGGAACGCGTCCGCCGGGAGCTGCGAGAGCACCCGGGCCATCGCCGCCTCCACCTGCTCCCGCAGGTACTCCTCGTGGCCGTCGACCCCGAGCGACGCGCGGACCGTGTCCCGCACCCGCCAGACCACCAGGACGACCACGTCGAGCGCCGTGCCCCGCGCGTCCACGGCCGGCAGCGGCTCGCTGCGCCAGTGCCGGAGCCGCACGTCCACCCGGCGGCGCAGCAGCAGCGGGCTGACCCAGATCAGACCGGTGCGGCGGACCGTGCCGCGGTAGTCCCCGAACAGCGTCAGGACCCAGGCGTACCCGACCCGGCCCCGGCCGAGGCCGCCGAGCGCGAAGAGGACGGCCACGACGCCGAGGGCGAGCAGGGCCCACTGGCCGAGGTGGACGCCGTAGTACGGGCGGACCGGGAGCCGCAGCATCCGCGCCGCCTCGTCGGGCACCGCGCCCGTCCACCACACGACCACCGCGCACCAGACGAGCGCCAGGGCCCCGCCGACCACCCCGACCCATCCGGGCAGCACCGCCCCGGGCCGCTCGACGAGCGCGGGGTCGGCGGTGGGGGCCGGACGGGAGGAGGGGGGCGGGGCCGCGTGCCGGGCCCTGCTCTTCGCCGCCGCCGTACGGGCCGGGGGCTCGGCCGCCCGGTCGGTACGGCCCGGGGCCAGGAACTTCGACGGGCCCGGGATGCCGGGCGTGCGGGCCCTGTCCGGGGAGACGGGCGCGGACATGGCGATGGTGTCGGGTCCGCCGTCGTCCTTGGCGCGGGGGGCGGCGGCGGTCTCCGGCTCGTCCCGGAAGAGCAGGTGCACGGGGATGGAGCCGGTGGTCTCGGTCCCGATCACGTTCTTCCGCCGCGCCACCCGCACGACCCCGGCGACGGGCAGGGCGACGACGGCGACGCGGGCGCCCTTGATCCGCCCGAAGTCGGGAGCGGTGGTCCCTGCGGGGGGCTGGGGGGTGGGCAGGTCGTCCTGCGGGATCGTCGGCGCGGGCCGGGCCGTCACGGGCCCGGCCGTCACGGCGGCGGGGCGGGACGGGGTGGCGGCAGGCCGGAACGGGAGGGCCGGGGTGGTCGGGGCGGGTGCCGCCGGGCCGGTCGGAGCGGCCGGGGTGGGCGCAGCCGGGGACGTGCCGCCCTGCGTGGACGCCTTCGCCGGGGTGGGTTCGGGGGCCTTCGCCGGGGTGGCTTCGGGGGCCCCCGGCGAGGGGGTCCGGGTCGGCTTCTCGGCGCGCGTTCCCGGCGCGGTGGGGGCCGGGGACTCGGGCGCCGGGGCGGCGGCGGGCCGCGTGGGCGTGGTCTCGCCCTGCGCGGCGGGGGCCGGGGCCTCGGGCGCGGGGGCGGTCGCCACCTGCGCGGCGGGGGCGGAGGGCTTGTCCGCGGGGCCGGCGCCGGTGCCGGAGTCCGTCCCCGGCTCGCCCGGCTCCGTACCGGATACGGAAGCCGGGTCCGACTTCGTACCGGGGACGGAACCGTCCGGGCGTCCCGCCGCCGGGACGGTCGGGGCGGTCGCCGCCAGGGCGTGGGCGGGGGCGGCCGGAGCGTCCACCGCCGGAGCCACCGGAGCCACCGGAGCTGCCGGAGCTGCCGGAGCCGCCGGAGCCACGGTCACCGAAGCCGACGGGGTCGTCGTCTCCGGAGCCTTCTCGGTCTTCGGCGCAGCGGTCACCGGGCTCGCCGGAGTGCCGACCGTCAAGCCCGACGGGATGCCGGTCACCGGAGCCGCAGGAGCCTCGGCCGCCGGGGCGCTGGTCACCGGGACCGCCGGGACGTCGGGCGTCGGGGCCGCCGGAGCACCGACCGGCTGAAGCACAGGAGCATCAGCCGCAGTGGCATCGGCCACCGGGGCCGCCGGAGCGGCGGCCACCGCTGTCGGGCGGTCGCCCGGTGGTGTGCGGGGCGGGTTCGTCGGGGGTGGGGACGTGCGGGGGAGGGTGCCGTCCGTCAGGCGTCTCGCCGTGCGGGCCGCGTCACGTGAGGCCGCCGCACCGGAGTCGGCGGGGTTCGGGGTCGATGCCGTCATTCGGGTCCACCTCATGCTCTCGGGGTCATCGGAACAAGCGCCGCCAGGTCTCCGGGCCCGGGTGGCCGTCGGCCGCTCCGCCGCGCCAGCCCTGTGCCCGCTGGAACGCCTCGACGTTGCGGCGGTCCGCCTCCGTCCAGCGCGGACCGGGTCCCGACAGGTAGTGCTTGCCGAAGCCCCGCTTCACCAGTTGTTTGCCCAGCTTCTCCACATATGCGTTGGATTGGCCCTTACGGAAGTAGCCACGCCCGGGAAAGGGCGTCGCATGCGCGCTCGACCCGCCCGAACCACTCGAACCGCCGATGCTCCGGCCCTTGCCGGTCACGAGCAGCTTCCATGTGTGGGGCCCGGGCAGGCCGTCCGCCTCCTTGCCCCGCCACCCCTGCGCCCGCTGGAACGCCCGGGTCGCCCGCCGGTCCGCCCCGGTCCACCGCGGGTCGGGCCCCACGGCGTAGAACTTCTTGGCGCCGCGCGCGACGAGCAGCTGTCCGAGCCGGGTGACGTGCGCGTTCTTCTTGCCCGGCCCGAACTTCGCCGCGCCGGGGAACGCCGGCACCGTGGACGCCTCCCCGCCCCCGGCACCGGCGCTCACCACGCCCTTGTAGCGGTAGGCCACGTACCGGTCGGAGTTCTCCCAGTACGCCATCGGCGTCGTCTTCTTCCGCGCGCGCGGCCTGGTCTGCTCGTACGCCGTGTAGGAGGTGTGCGTGGGGTCGGTCCAGCCGCCGAAGACCGTGACGTGCGAGCCCCGGGTCGGGTCGGCCGGGTTGTGGAAGAGCAGGATGTCGCCGGGCTGGAGGTCGGCGCGGCCGATCTTCTCGCCGAAGCGGTCGAGGCTGCCGGTCCACTCGTTGTTGCGCAGGTTCCAGGCCATGGAGATGTAGCCGGAGCAGTCCTGGCGGTAGCCGTCCGTCCAGTACTTCTCCATGGAGTACGGGACCCGCGCGGCGACCCACAGCTCGGCGCGGCCGATGATCTCGGCGCGGGTCGTCGGCCGCAGCGCCTCGGTCGCGGCCTGGCCCGCCGCCGGGGTGGCCGTCGGACCGGGCCCGGGAGCGGGGCCGGGCGCGCCGTGCAGCGGCCCCCGCCCGCCCTGCGGCGTGTCGGGCGGCACCGCGTCCGTCACGTCCGCCGCGTCCGCCGGTTCCACCTGGGCGGCCCTCTCCCCCGGCGTGTCCCCTGGCGTGTCCCCCGGCGTGTCCACCGGCGCGTCCGGCGCGCGGAAGAGGGCGGCCGCCGCGTCGGTCCCGCCGCTGCCCAGGACCACGCCCGCCGCCGTCACCAGGACCAGGACGCGGCGGGCGCCGTGGGCCGCCGGGTGGCCGCCCGCCCGGACCGGCAGGCCGAGGGCGAGGTCGCGCCGCTGCCGGGCGCAGCCCGGGCAGGCGCAGTCGGCCGCCGGTTCGAACTCCTCGAAGACCGGCACGCTCATGCGATCCCCTCCACACTCGTCAAAGATCTTTCGACCGCCGTTCGGGGCGCCCGTGTGGCAACTGTCCCGATAAATGGCATTTTGACGGATCGAAGGACTGATACGACCATCCGACAGGCCGGAGGCGACCGTTATTGGTCAGGAGCACGTCTTCGCGTCAGGTAGAGTTCTCTCTGTCAGCAGGCGCCGCTAGCTCAGTTGGTTAGAGCAGCTGACTCTTAATCAGCGGGTCCGGGGTTCGAGTCCCTGGCGGCGCACGCAAGGTCAAGGCCCCCTCACCGATGGTGAGGGGGCCTTGACCGTTGTCGGGTGCGGGAGCGGGGCCTCAGCCTCCCGTGAGGTACCCCGACACCACCACGTTCGCCGTGTAGGCGCCCGCGGCGCGGTCGAAGGTGCCGCCGCAGGTGATCAGGCGGAGCTCGGCGCGGCCGGGCTCGCGAGGACCGTAGACCTTCGCGGCGTCGAAGTCCTCGCGCGGGAAGACCTGGACGTCGTCGACCGTGAACTCGGCGACCGAGCCGTCCGTCCGGGTGACGAGGACCTTCGCGCCGGGGCGGGCCGCGCTCAGGCCGTAGAAGACGGCCGGGCGGGTCTCGGTGTCCACGTGGCCGACGAACAGGGCCGCCCCGGCCGCGCCCGGCGCGGTGCCGGGGCCGAACCAGCCCACGGCGCCCGGTGTCGCGAAGGGCGGCGGGTCGACGGCGCCCGTGGCGTCCAGGCCGCGCGCCGTGACGGGCGCGTCGACGCCGAGCGAGGGGACCTCGATCCGCCGGGGTGCGACGGGCGCGAGCGGCGCGCGGGCCGGGGGCAGCTCCGCGCCGGGCGGGCGCCCGACGGCGGCGATGTCGCCGGTGGTCGGCCCCGAGCCGCCCGCGGAGCCCTCGACCGCCCCGCCGCCCCAGAGCCAGAGGCCGAGGAACAGCAGGGCCCAGGCCGTGCCGGTGACGAGCCGCCCGGTGCCCGTCGGGCGGGTGCCGGACGGCACCGTCACTCCGTACCCGTGCTCGTGCCCGTACCGGAGGAGCCGTCGGTGCGGCGGCGGGAGCCGCGGAGGGCGACCGCCACGGCGGCGAGGGCGGCCATGCCGAGGCCGAGCACGGTGTACGGGGTGCCGAGGCCGTCCTCGCCGGCGGCCTGGGCGACGCCGGGGGCGGCGGGCGCGGCGAAGGCGGCGGCGCCGCCCCCGCCCGCACGGACCGGGGCGACCGGGGTCGCGTGGTGGGTCGGCTCGTGGGTGGGCCGGTGGGTCGGTCCGTGGCGCTCGACCCGTACGGCGCCGGCGTCGTGGTGCTCGCGGCCGTCGCAGAAGACGCTGATCTCGTACGTGCCGCCGTCGAGCCCGGACCGGAGGGTGGCGTCGCCGTACATCGGGTGCTTTCCGCCGTCCCGGCCGACGAGCTTGGCGTCGGCGGTGAACGCCGGGGACTTCGCGGCACCGGTCGCGCCCCTGCAGCCTTCGACCCGGACGTCCACGTCGTCGCCGGGCGAGGCGGTGGACGGGGTGACGGTGACCTTCACCCCGTCGTGGGCGTGCGCGGCGCCCGCCGCGGGAGCCAGGACGAACACGAGAGCCGCCCCCGCGGCACGGAGAGCAATGGGACCTGAACGCATCGTGACCTCCTGCTAGGAAGGATCACCCGTTCCGGTGGCTTTCGCATCCGGAGACGGCCGCCCGGGCCGCCCGGGCCGCCCCGGACCCCTCCGGGCCTCAGACGCGGTCGACGATGTCCGCGATCGAGTCGACGATCCGGGACGGGCGGAACGGGTAGCGGTCCACCTCCGCCTGCGTGGTCAGACCGGTCAGGACGAGGAAGGTCTGCATGCCCGCCTCCAGGCCGGCCAGGATGTCGGTGTCCATCCGGTCGCCGATCATGGCGCTGGACTCGGAGTGGGCGCCGATCGCGTTGAGCCCGGTGCGCATCATCAGCGGGTTCGGCTTGCCCGCGAAGTACGGCTCCTTGCCGGTGGCCTTGGTGATGAGCGCGGCGACCGAGCCGGTGGCGGGGAGCGGGCCCTCCAGGGAGGGGCCGGTCTCGTCGGGGTTGGTGCAGATGAAGCGGGCGCCGGCGTTGATGAGCCGGACGGCCTTGGTCATCGCCTCGAAGGAGTACGTACGGGTCTCGCCGAGCACCACGTAGTCCGGGTCGTGGTCGGTGAGGACGTAGCCGATGTCGTGCAGCGCGGTGGTGAGGCCGGCCTCGCCGATGACGTACGCGGTGCCGCCGGGGCGCTGGTCGTCGAGGAACTTGGCGGTGGCGAGGGCGGAGGTCCAGATGTTCTCGACGGGGACTTCGAGGCCCATCCGGGCGAGGCGGGCGTGCAGGTCGCGGGCGGTGTAGATCGAGTTGTTGGTGAGGACCAGGAAGGGCTTCCCGGTCTCCCGCAGCTTCTTGATGAACGCGTCGGCGCCGGGGATCGGCACGCCCTCGTGGATGAGGACGCCGTCCATGTCGGTGAGCCAGGATTCGATCGGCTTGCGCTCTGCCATGGGTGCGGGACTCCTGCCGTACATGTCGTGCGGGTGCTGGGGGCGCCGCGACTGCGCTGTGGCGACGCCCCCAGCCTAATCAGGATGCGGTGATCTTGACCCCGTCGATCGTCCAGTACCAGTTGTTGGAGCCCGTGTAGCGGAAGCGGAAGCTCACCGTGGAGGCGCCGGAGGGGACCGGGACCGTGAGGGACTGGGGCTGGGAGAGGACGTCGGCGGTGTAGCTCTTGACGACGGTCGGGGTGCCGCCGTTGAAGCTCGCCAGGACCTGGGCGGTCTGGGAGCCCTCCTGGCGGTAGAGGGTGGTGAAGCCGAGGGTCACCGAGGACGCGCCCGAGACGGCGTGCGCGGGCGTGACCAGGGTGGAGTCGTACGTCCCCGAGAAGGTCTTGTCGGCCCACTCGTCGGAGTCGGCGACGGCGAAGACGCCCCGGGCCCGCACGTTCAGCTCGCGGGACTGGTCGCGCTGGGAGCGGGACCAGAACTCGTCGGTGGCGAAGGACCAGCCGCGCCACTCGGTCACGCCGCCGGTGCCCATCGCGTTGTTGATCACGGACCAGCCGCTGGGCGCGGTGCGGGTGAAGCCGAGGACCCCGGCGGGGATGCCGGTCTCGTCGACGCGGCCGGTCAGCGACCCGTAGAGGGTGTCGAAGGGGTCGGTGGAGCGCTCCTGGATCGGCTTGCCGTCCAGGCCCCAGGACGGGTCGGGGACGATGCCGAGCTGGTGGAAGACGGTGGCGGCGACGTCGACGAGCCGGGTGTCGATGGGGCGGGCGCCGGCGGCGATGCCGGGGCCCTGGGCGAGGACGAAGGTGCGCCGCTCCTCGACGGCGGAGCCGCCGTGGCCGCCGCCGTCGGTGTGGCCGTGGTCGGTGGTGACGATGACGGTCCAGCGCTCCGTGGCGTACGACGGGCGGGCCTTGATCGCGGCCAGGAGCCGGCCCAGGTAGGCGTCCTGGACGTCGATGGCGTCGAGGTACTTGGCGTGGGCGGCGCCGTAATTGTGGCCGATCTCGTCTGTCTCGCCGAAGTAGACGAAGAGGACGTCGGGGTTCTGGTTCCGCAGGACGTCCTCGGTGATGTCGGTGATCACCTTGTCGTTGACGACGTAATCGTTGTCGTAGACGAGCTTGGCGTCGGCGCCGGGGGTGACGGTCCCGTGGGTGTCCAGCTCGGGCCAGTCGACGGCGGCGAAGAGCGAGAGGCCGGGGCGGACCTGGTTCAGGCGGGCGAGGAAGCCGGGGTACCGGCCGTAGTTCTTCCCGGCGAAGGTGTTGTCCTTCACGCCGTGCTTGTCGGGCCAGACGCCGGTGGAGATCGTGGACCAGCCGGGGCCGGAGGAGGTGGCGGCCATCGGGTTGGCGTAGAGCAGGGAGCGGCCGTAAGTCCCGTTGGCCATGAGGGACTTGAGGGTCGGGGCCTTGGCGGCGTCGATCCGGTCGTACCGCAGGCCGTCCATGCCGACGACGAGCACCTTGTCCTTGCTGGTGCCGTCGGGGAGCGTCGGGGCGGCGGTCGTGGCCGCCAGGGCGGTGGGGGCGGCGGCGAGTCCGGTGGCGGCGACGGCGGCGGTGGCGCCCGCGGCGGCGAGCACGGTGCGGCGGGAGATGCCGGTGAGCGGCATGTCGGGATCCTCCGTGGGTTTTCGCGAAAGGGGGTGAGGGCGCGCCAACGCCCCCGATTCCTCGGGGGCGTTGGGTCCGTACCCGTTATCCTTTCGCGATCCGCGCGCGCGTTCCAGGGGCCGTACGGTGAACTCTCAGCTTCCGGTGGCGGACTTCCACGCGTCGACGTACGCGGTCAGGTTCTCGTCGATGTCGGCCCAGTCCGGTTCGAAGACCTCGACGCCTTCGAGGAGCTTGGCGAGGGCCAGGGCGTTGGCGTCGGTGGGCTTGACGTCCTTGCGGGCCGGGAAGCCGCCGCCGACGGCGCTGACCTCGCGCTGGGCGCCCTCGCTCAGCAGGAAGTCGAGGAGCTTCCTGCCGTTCTCGGCGTGCGGGGCCCTGTTCACCAGGCCGGCGGCGTACGGCAGCGCGAAGGTGGTGGGCTTCCCGTCCCCCTTGGCCGCGAACCAGATGCCGAGGTTGGGCATGGACTTGGACTGCGCGAAGTTCATCTGGACGTCGCCGTTGGCGACGAGGAGTTCGCCCTTGTCCACCTTGGGGGCGAGCTTGGAGGTGGAGGAGGACGGGCCGACGTTGTTGGCCTGGAGCTTCTTCAGGTACTCCATGGCCGGAGCCTGTCCGCCGAAGTCGTGCATCGCCTTGATGAGGACGGCGGTGCCGTCGCCCGCGACGCCGGGGGTGGAGTACTGGATCCGGTTCTCGTACTTCTTGTCGAGCAGCTCCTCCCAGGTCTCGGGAGCCCGGGGCAGCTCCTTCTTGTTGTGGATGAAGCCGAAGTAGTTGTTGACCACGGAGGTCCAGGTGCCGTCGGCCGCCTTGTCGGCGCCGTCCACCCGGTCGGCGCCCTGCGGCGCGTACTTCTGGAGCAGCCCCTTGGAGCCGGCCTGCTGGATGAAGGGCGGCAGGGTGACGAGGACGTCGGCCTGGGTGTTGCTCTTCTCGCGGAGGGCGCGCTGCACCATCTCGCCGGAGCCGCCCTCGACGTACTCGACCTTGATGCCGGTCTGCTTCTCGAAGTCCTCGAACACCTTGTCGTACCAGCCGTCGCCCGCCTCGCCCTTGAGGCCGTCGGCGCTGTAGACGGTGACGACCTTCTCGTCGGAGGCGGCGGAGGAGCCGCCGCAGGCGGTGAGGGAGGCGGCGAGGACGAGGGCGCCGGTGACGGCGGCGACCGGCTTGGCGTGCGTGGGCAGGGTACGCATAACGTTGTTCTCTCCTAGCGGTACGAGGCCTTGGTGCGGATGCGGGAGACGGCGAGCAGGACGAGCAGCGTCGCGGCCATGAGGACCACGGCGAGCGCCGAGCCGGTGAAGAGGGAGCCCCGGTCGGTGGCGGTGAAGACGAGCACCGGCAGCGGCGTCCAGTCCGGCGGGTAGAGCATCATCGTGGCGCTCAGCTCTCCCATGGAGAGGGCGAAGCAGAGCCCGGCGGCGGCGTTCAGGGACGGCAGCAGGAGCGGGAGCTTCACCCGGAGCAGTACGTACGAGGGGCGGGCGCCGAGACCGGCCGCCGCCTGCTCGTACATCGGGTCCAGGCGCCGGATCGCGGCCGAGACCGACTGGTGGGCGAAGGCGGTGACGAGCACGGTGTGGGCCAGGATCACGATCCAGCGGGTGCCGTTGAGGAGCACCGGCGGCTGCGAGAAGGCCACGAGGACGGCGAGGCCGACCACCACGGACGGCACGGCGACCGGCAGCATGAAGAGCGCGTCCACGATCCGCCGGCCCCGCTTCCCCAGGGCCGCCGAGGCGAGCGCGGCCCAGGTGCCGGCGGTCAGCGCGATCAGGCTGGCGGTGACGGCCGTGACCAGGCTGGTGGTCAGGGCCCGGAGGGACTCGCCGCGCACGGCCGCCGCGTAGTGGGCGGTGGTGGGGCCGGAGGGGAAGGCGCCGGACCAGTGGGTGGAGAAGGAGGCGGCGAGGACGACGAGGAGGGGCAGGGCGAAGAGCGGCACGAAGAGGACGGCGAACAGGGCCCAGGCCGTCCACCTGCCCGTACGGCTATGCACCAGCACGGCGGCTCACCCCCCGGTAGAGGGCGTACAGACCGGTGGAGAGGACGACGTTGACGACGGCGACGACACAGGCGGCGGCGTAGTCGGATTCGAGGATCGCCTTGCCGTAGACGAGCGTCGGGAGGGTCGTGACGCCCTTGGCGCCGGTGAAGAGGACGATCCCGAACTCGTTGAGGCACAGGACGAGGACGAGGCTGCCGCCGGCGGCGAGCGCGGGCAGCGCTTCGGGCAGGATCACCTGCCGGACGATCCGCAGCGGCCGGGCGCCGAGCGAGGACGCCACTTCGAGCTGGGCCGTCTCCATCTGCGAGAAGGCGGCGAGCAGCGGGCGCATCACGAACGGGGTGAAGTACGTGATCTCGGCGAGCAGGACGCCCCACGGGGTGGTCAGGAACCGGAAGGGCCCGGTGGCGGCGCCGGTGGCGTCGGTCCAGATCCCGTTGGCCATGCCGACCGTGCCGTAGAGGAACAGCAGGGCGAGCGTGATCAGGAAGGACGGGAAGGAGAGGAAGACGTCGATGAACTTCGCCACCGCCTTCGCACCGGGGAAGGGCACGAACGCGATCACGAGCGCGAGGGCGAAGCCGAGGACCAGGCAGCCGGCGGTGGCCGCGACGGCGATCCACACGGTGGTGACGAGGGCCTCGCGGAAGGACGCGGAGCCGAGGACGGCGGCGTACGCGCCGGGGGCCAGGGACTCGCGGACGACGAGGGCGAGCGGGTAGAGGAAGACGAGGCCGAGGACGGCGACGGGGGGCAGGGCCCAGACCCAGGCGGGTGCGGTGCGGGGCTTCCGGGTGCGGGACGCGGCCGGAGTGGCCGTGGTGACGGCGCTAGCCACCGGTCACCCCCGGACCGCCGGCCGTCCCCGGACCGCCGGCCGTCCCCGGACCGCCGGCCGTCCCCGGACCGTCGGCCGCCTCCGGGCCGTCGGTCACCCCCGCCGTGAGCAGCACCGCGTCCTCGGACGCGAAGTGCAGGGTGACCTCGGCGCCCAGCGGAGGCGTCTCCCGCAGTTCGCGGACGTCCGCCTTCACCCGGTGGCCCGCCACCTCGACGTACAGCCGGTGGGTGGAGCCGCGCCACTGGACCTCGGCGATCCGGCCCCGCAGCGCGTTCGGGCCGTCGCCGAGGCCGACGAGGTGGGGGCGGACGCAGAGGGTGGCCGAGGAGCCGGGGGCCGCTCCCCCGGTCGCCACCTTCAGCTCCGTCCCGCCCAGGGCCGCCCCGTCCGCGCCCACCGTCACCGGCAGCAGGTTGGCGTTGCCGACGAAGGAGGCGGTGAACTCGGTGCGGGGCCTGCGGTACAGCTCCTGCGGGGTGCCGCAGTCCCGGAGCCTGGCCCTGTCCATGACGGCGATCCGGTCGGCGAGGGTCAGCGCCTCGACCTGGTCGTGGGTGACGTACAGGATCGACACCTCGGGCAGTTCGCGGTGGAGCCGGGCCAGTTCGGCCAGCATCCCGGAGCGGAGCTGGGCGTCGAGCGCCGACAGCGGCTCGTCGAGGAGGAGGACGTCGGGCCGTACGGCGAGGGCGCGGGCGATGGCGACGCGCTGCTGCTGCCCGCCGGAGAGCTCCCGGGGGTGGCGGCGGGCGTAGTCGGCCATGCCGGTCATCTCCAGGGCCTCGGCGACCCGCCCGGGGATCTCGGCCTTGGGGACCTTGCGGGCCTTGAGGCCGAAGGCGACGTTGGCGTCCACCCGGAGGTGCGGGAAGAGGGCGTACTGCTGGACGACCATGCCGATCCCGCGCCGGTACGGCGGCAGGTCGGTGACGTCCCGGTCCCCGATGAACACCCGCCCGGAGACCGGCCGGACGAACCCGGCGACGGCCCGGAGCGCGGTCGTCTTGCCGGAGCCGGAGGGCCCGAGGAGGGCCATGACCTCGCCGGGCTCCACGGTCAGGTCGAGGGAGTCGAGGACGGTGGTGGAGCCGTAGGCGACGGAGACGGCGTCGAAGCGGATGCCGCTGGTCGTCCCCCGCACTTCCGCGGTCATGCCTCGTACTCCCTTATCAGCTCCGGGAGTTCCGCGACGGAGGCGAGGACGCGGGTGGCGCCGTGCTCCTTCAGCGCGGCCTCGCCGTGGGCGCCGGTCAGGACGCCGGCCACGATCCCGGCGCCGGCGCGGACGCCGGAGAGCATGTCGTACGAGGTGTCGCCGGCGACCGCGATCCGGCGCACGTCGTCGACGGCGCCGGTGCGCAGGAGCGCGCCGAGGACCATGTCGGGGTACGGGCGGCCCCGGCCGCCGGTGTCGGCCGGGCAGAGGGTGAGGCCGACGAGGTCGCGCCAGCCGAGGGCGTCGAGGATGGCGTCCTGGGTGACCCGGGCGAAGCCGGTGGTGAGGACGACGGTCCTGCCCTGCTCCTGGAGGGCGGCGATCGTCTCGGCGGCGCCGGGGATCGGGGCGATCCTGCCGTCGGCGACGAGCTCCCCGTAGGCCTGCTCGAAGGCGAGGTTGGCCTCCTGGGCGCGCCGCTCGTCGCCGCCGAGGAGGTGGCGGAAGACGGAGATCTTCGACTCGCCCATGGTGGCGCGGACGTGGCCGATCATGGCGGCCGGGTCCTCGCCGAGGCGTTCGGCGGCGACGGTGAAGGCCTGCTCGACGAGGCCGTCGTCGGCGACGGTGGTGCCGGCCATGTCGAGGACGACGAGGTTCATCGGGTTGTTCTTCGTGCTCATGCGGTTCACCAGCCCAGTTCGTTCGCGGTCGTCTCGGCGATGGCGGGCGAGCACGTCATGCCCCGGCCGCCGGGTCCGGTCACCAGCCACACGCCGTCGCGGACCTTCTGGCGGTGCACGACCCGGGTGGTGTCGACGCACTGCGCGTACACCCCGGCCCAGCGGCGCCGGATCTTCGGCAGCGGGCGGCCGAGGAAGGACTCGACGACGCGGGTGAGGTGCTCGTAGGGGTCTTCGAGGGTGTCGAAGGCGAAGGGGTGCTCGTACTCGTGGGTGTCGCCGATGGTCAGTCCGCCGTCGAGCCGCTGGACCATGAGGAGCTGCATCCGGTGGGCGGCGGCGGTGGGGTCCTGCGCCTGGCCCGCGTTCAGCGCGTCGAGGGCGCCGGAGGCGTAGGCCGGGTAGTAGCGGAAGGAGTCGGCGTCCGCGACGGAGGTGGTGAGCGGTTCGCCGAGCGGGTCGGTCTGCATCATCTGGAGGCGGACCCGGCGGACCGGGATCTCGCCGGCGACCTCGCGGACGAGGCCGGAGAGCCAGGCGCCGGTGCACAGGACGACGGCGTCGCCGCCGTGGACCTCGCCCCGGTCGTCGCGGACGGCGTGCTCGCCGACGACCTCGCGGACCTCGCGGTTCGGCAGGAAGGTGTACCTCCCGGTGGCGAGCAGGGCCTCGCGGAGGGCGAGCTGCGCGGTGCGGGGCTCGACGGCGGCGTCCCGCTCGCACCGGAGGGCGGCCTCGAACTCGCCGCGCAGGGCCGGGTTGACCGCGCGGGCCTCGTCGGCCGTGAGCAGCTCGTAGCCCCGGGCGGCGGCGTCGGGGCGGGCCACGGCGGCCTCGGCGACGGCGAGTTCGAGCTCGTTCCGTACGGGGGTGAGGGAGCCGATGGCCCGGAAGCCGAGCCCGGGGACGCGGGCGCCGATGCCCTCCCAGAGTTCGCGGGCGCGCAGGGCGGTGTCCAGCTCCTCCCCGCCGGCGCGGCCGCTCACCCAGATCTGGCCGAAGTTGCGGAGGGAGGCTCCGCGCGCCTCGGCCTCGCGCTCGATGTGTACGACCTCGTGGCCGCGTTCCACTGCGTGCCAGGCGTGCATGGTTCCCACCACGCCGGCTCCTACGACGATCACCTTCATGCCGACGACGGTCGCGGGGACGGGTGGCCCGGACGGGGCCGGTGGACGACGGGACGGTGAACGGGCCGCCAAACTTGGACCAGACCCGTTATCTTTTCGTGATGTCGCAGGCTTTCGGGGCGGGGCCTTCTCTCGTCAGTCCTGGCGTCCCAGGTGCGTGGTGAAGCTGAAGCGGTCGCCCCGGTAGAGGGTGCGGACCCGCTCCAGGGGCCGGCCGGCGGTGTCCCGGGAGACGCGGTGGAGCAGCAGCATCGGGAGGGCGGGCGGCGTGCCGATCAGCAGCGCCTCGCGCGGGGTCGCGAGCACGGTCTCGATGCGCTCGTCGGCGTCGCCGAACACGATGCCGAGCCGGTCGTGGAGGTAGGCGTAGAAGGAGGAGTCCGGGTCGAAGTCGGCGTCCAGGCGCGGGGCGCGGGCCTCGGAGACGTACGTGCTCTCCAGGCCGACCCGCTCGTCGTCGGCGAGCAGCACCCGCTCCATGTGCCAGACGGGCTCGCCGCGTTCGGCACCGACCTCGGGGGCGAGCGCCTCGGGGCAGGGGAAGCGGTCGAGCGAGATCAGGCCGCGGCCGGGGCGGCGGCCCTGGCGGCGCACGCCCTCCGTGTAGCTGGCGAGCGAGAGGGGCTGTTCGAGCTTGGGGCCCGCGACGACCGTGCCCCGGCCCCGGCGGCGCAGCCGCCCCTCCAGGAGGAGTTCGCGGATCGCCTGCCGGACGGTCTCGCGGGACACCTCGTACCGGACGGCGAGGTCGCGCTCGGTGGGCAGCAGCCCGCCCTCCCCCAACTCGTCCACCATCAGCGCGAGTTTCGCCTTGACGGCGTAGTACTTGGGGACGCGCCCGTGCTCGGGGACGCCGGAGCGGACGGGGGCGCCGGGAGTGCTCTGGTAGTTCACCGGGGGATGGTCGCAGACGGGGGTGAACGGGGAGGTGTACGGAGGGTGACGCGGGGGTGCGGGGCGCCTCCGGCGGGGGTGGGGTGGACGGGGGGCCTGTCCGCGGGGCCGGGGCCTGATCGCGGGACCGGGGCTGGCTCGCGGGGCAGGGTCCGGCTCGCGGGGGCAGGGTCCGGCTCGCGGGGAGCGCGGTTCAGGTGCGGCGGTGGCGGCGGCTCGCGCGGACGAGGGCGGCGCCGAGCACGAGCAGGGCGGCGGCGAGGGGCGCGAGGGCGCGGGCCCGGGCGTCCGACGCGCGTCCGGTGTGGGCGAGTTCGGGGGCGGGGGAAGGGGTGGTGGCGGGGGCTTCCCCGGGCGTCGCCCCGGACGCCTCCCCCGAGGCCTCCCCTGGTGCCTCCCCCGACCCCTCCCCCGAGGCCTCCCCGGATGCCTCCCCGGACGGAGAGGGCCGGGTGGGAGTGGCGGGTGCGGGAGGCGGGGTGGCGCCGGGCGGCTCGGCGGGGGTCGTCGATCCGGGCGAGGCTGCGGGCACGGGCGGCTCCGCCGGCCGTGACGGCACCGGCGGCTTCGACGGGCCCGACGGGTCGGTCGGGTCGGTCGGCTCCGACGGAGCCGACGAAGCCGACGGAGCCGACGGCTCTGAAGACTTCGTGCCCTTCGCGCTCCGGGACGGTTCGGCGGGCACGGGCGGCGCGGTGGGCCCGGGTGGCTCGGGGGGCTCGGTCGGGGCGCCCGGGGCGGGGGGCCCGACGGTCAGGCGGTAGTCGCCGGAGTCCCCGATCCACTCCCCGTCCGCACCCCGGCGCTGCACGATCGCCGCGTTGAGCACGACCTCGTCGGGGGCCGTTCCCGCGCGGAAGGCGAGGCGTACGGGGACGGTGAGGGTCTCGCCGGCGGGGACGGCGAAGCCGCCGAAGTCGGTGAACACGCCCACGTTCTCGGCCTCCGAGGTCCCCTGGAAGGTCACGGGGTGCCAGCGCGCGGCCCCGGCGTCGTAGAACTCGAAGCGGATCTGCTCCGGCCGGAGGGCCCGGTCGCGGTCGGTGAGGACGAGGACCGGGTGGATGCCGGAGCAGGGTGACCCGGTGGTGTTCGTGAGGTCGAGCCGCCAGTCCTGGAAGGGGCCGCCCGGCGTGTAGCGGGCCGGGCCGCCGTGGATCCGGGTGTCGAGCGGGAAGGCGTCGTCGTCCGGGGTGCCGCAGCCGGGGGTGGACGGGTCGGGGGCGGGGATGGCGGGGGGCTGCGGGGCGCCGGGGGGTTCGGGGGCGGCGGGGGCGGGCGCTCCGGGGCCCGGGGCCGTCGCCGCCGGGGCGGGGGTCGCCGTCGCCGTCGTCGCCGGGACGGGGGCCGCGAGCGCGAAGGGAGCCGCCACGGCGGTCGCCACGGTCACGGCGCGGACGCTGCGCAGTCGCAGGGGTGCGGATGCCATGGTGCCGGTGCCTTTGCTGATCGCGGGCAGGGGGACGGCCGCGACGCTGCCAGGCGGGAGGGCGCGGGCCGGGGAGCGACACCGGGGGCTCCTCCGGAAGGACCGGGAATCCGCCCGATCAGCCTACTTTCCGACAATCCGATCAATCGGAGCGAAGGACAGGGGCGACCCGATCACTCCTTCCCGAAGACCGGCGCCAGGATCAGCCACGCCGCCCCCTCCGCCACCGCGTCCCGCTCCGCGACGACGCCCACCGGGGCCGTCAGGCCGAGGCCGGCGAGCACGTCCCGCACCCCGTCCGCGAAGACCTCCGGCGCGGCGAGCACCGCCCGGCCGCCCAGGAGGACCTGGTCGATGTCGAGGAGCCGTACGAGATTGGCGGCGCCGGCACCCAGGATCCGCGCGGCCCCGGCGGGTTCGCCGCGCGCGACCTCCGCCAGGCACAGGACCTCCAGGCAGCCGCGCCCGCCGCAGCCGCACGGCGGCCCGTCGAGCTGGACGGTCTGGTGGCCCAGTTCGCCCGCCCCGGTCCTGTCCCCGCGCAGGGGCGCGCCGCCGAGGACGAGGCCGGCGCCGAGGCCCGTACCGAGGTGGACGTAGGCGAAGGAGCCGGGGGCGCCGGGCCGCAGGGCGAGGCCGAGGGCGGCGGCGTTGGTGTCCTTGTCGAGGACGACGGGGAGCCCGAGGCGGCGGGCCAGCTCCTCGCGGACCGGGTGGCCGGCCCACTCGGGGAAGCCCGTGACCCGGCCGGGCACTCCGGCCCGGTGGTCCAGGGGTCCGGGCATGGCGACCCCGACGCCGAGGACGGTCCGCCCCTCCCCGCCCGCGCCGAGGACGGTCCGCCCCTCCCCGCCCGCGTCGAGGAGCGCCCGCACCTCCTCCGTCACCGCGTCCAGGACCGGTCCGGCTCCCGCGCCCAGGTCCAGCGGGCGGCGGCGGAGGGCCACGGGCGCGCCCGCGAGGTCGGTCAGGAGGACCGTCAGCTCGTCGCGGTCGAGGTGGACGCCGACGGCGTGCGCGGCGGAGGGCGCCAGGCGCAGGACCGTACGGGGCTTGCCGCCGGTCGAGGCGCGGTGGCCCGCCTCCGCCGCGAGGCCCTCGGCCCGCAGCCGCGCGGTGATCTTGCTGACGGCCTGCGGGGTGAGCCCGGTCCGCTCGGCCAGCTCCAGACGGCTGATCCCGCCCTCCCCCGCCACGCGCAGCAGATCGAGCACGAGCGCGGCGTTGTGGCTGCGCAGCGCCGGTACGTTCACTCCACCCAGGTCTTTCCTCACGTTCCCATTGTCGCCGCCGCTTGCACTTCGGCAACAGCGTTGCTTAAGTGAGGAACATGACTGGCACCGACTCCCCCCGCACCCCCCTCCGCGTCGGACTCGTCGGCTACGGCCTCGCGGGCTCCGTCTTCCACGCCCCGCTGATCGCCGCCTCCGAGGACCTCGTCCTCGCCGCCGTCACCACCGGCAACCCCGAGCGGGCCGCCGAGGCCCGCGCCGCCCACCCGGGCGTACGGGTGGTGGCGAAGCCCGAGGAGCTGTGGGCGCCGGACGCGGAGGAGCTGGACCTGGTCGTCGTCGCCTCCCCCAACAAGACGCACGTCGAGGTCGCCACGGCCGCCCTGGAGGCGGGCCTCCCGGTCGTCGTGGACAAGCCGCTCGCCGGGACCGCCGCCGAGGCGCGCGGGCTCGCCGCCCTCGCCGAGGAGCGGGGCCTGCTGCTCTCGGTCTTCCAGAACCGCCGCTGGGACGGCGACTTCCGCACCCTGCGCCGCCTCCTGGACGAGGACGCGCTCGGCGAGGTCCAGCGCTTCGAGTCCCGCTTCGAGCGGTGGCGGCCGAAGCCGAAGGGCGGCTGGCGTGAGTCCGGCGCGCCGGAGGAGATCGGCGGGCTCCTGTACGACCTGGGCAGCCACGTCGTGGACCAGGCCCTCGTCCTCTTCGGCCCGGTGGTCTCGGTGTACGCCGAGTCGGACGTGCGCCGGCCGGGCGCCGAGGCCGACGACGACACCTTCCTCGCGCTCACCCACGCGAACGGGGTCCGCTCGCACCTGTACGTGAGCGCCACCACCGCCCAGCTCGGCCCCCGGTTCCGGGTGCTCGGGCAGCGCGCGGGCTTCGTGAAGTACGGACTCGACCCCCAGGAGGCCGCCCTGCGCGACGGGCTGCGGCCCGGAGCCGGCGGCGCGGCCTGGGGCGTGGAGCCGGAGGAGCTGTGGGGCCGGCTCGGCGCGGGCGAGTCGCCGCTGACCGGCGGCGGCGCCCCGGTCGAGTCGCTGCCCGGCGACTACCCGGCGTTCTACGCGGCCGTCGCCGCCGCCCTGCGCGGCACCGGCCCGAACCCGGTCACCGCGCACGAGGCCGCCGACGCGCTCGACGTCCTGGAGGCGGCGCGGCGGTCGGCCCGCGAGGGGATCACGGTGACGCCGTGAGCAGCTCCGAGGTCGTCGAACTGGAGGCCCAGGAGGCCCGGTTGGTCCTCCCCCGGTTCACGTACGAGGACGCCTGGGCGCTCGGCACGCTCCTCGTCTCCCTGGCCCGGGAGCGGGAGGCGCCCGTCGCGATCGACGTGCGGCGCGGGGCGCAGCAGCTCTTCCACTGCGCGCTGCCGGGGTCCAGCGCGGACAACGACGCCTGGATCGACCGCAAGCGGCGGGTCGTCGAGCGGTACGGCGAGAGCTCGTTCCTGGTCGGGGCCCGGTTCCGGGCCAAGGGGACGACGTTCGAGGCGTCCTCGCGCCTCGACCCCGACCGGTACGCCGCGCACGGCGGTTCGTTCCCGATCGGGGTCGAGGGCGCGGGAGTGATCGGCTCGGTCACGGTCTCGGGGCTGCCGCAGGCCGAGGACCACACCCTGGTCGTCGAGGCGCTGGAGCGACTGCTCAGTTCGTACGGCGCCGACGCCGGCTGATCATCACGAGGACGCCGCCGCCGAGGGCGAGGACGACCGCCGTGGCGCCCATGACGATCTTCCCGGTACCGGCACCGGTCTCGGAGAGCTCGCCGTTCGGACCGTGGGGACGGCCGTGGTCGCCACCGGAGTCACCGTGACCGCCGGAGCTGCCGGTACCGCCGGTGCTGCTGTGGCCACCGGTGCTGCCGTGGCCGCCGGCCCCGTTGGAACCACCGGAGTCGCCGTGACCGCCGGTGGTGGTGTGCCCGCCGGGGCCACCGGTGCCGCCGGAGTCACTGTTCCCGCCGGGACCGCCGGTACCGCCGGAGTCGCCGTGCCCGCCGGGTCCGCCCGTACCGCCGGAATCACCGGAGCCGCCGGTGTCGTCGCCGTAGCCACCGTCACCGCCGCCGTCCGTCGAACCACCGTTCGTGTGGTCGGTGGGCGTGGGGGTGGGGTCGGTCGGGGTCGGCGTGGGGTCGGTCGGCGTGGGAGTCGGGTCCGTCGGCGTCGGCGTCGGGTCCGTGGGGGTGGGGGTGGGGTCGGTCGGGGTCGGCGTGGGGTCGGTCGGCGTGGGAGTCGGGTCCGTCGGCGTCGGCGTGGGATCCGTCGGGGTCGGCGTCGGATCCGTGGGAGTCGGGGTCGGGTCCGTGGGAGTCGGGGTCGGGTCCGTGGGAGTCGGCGTCGGATCCGTCGGCGTAGGAGTCGGGTCCGTAGGCGTAGGCGTAGGCGTCGGGTCCGTGCAGGACGGCAGGTCCCCGTTGAACGGGTAGGCGTGCATCTCCTGCCCGCCGCCGCCGGTCGTCTCCGACGCGTGTGTCAGGTTGCCGGTGGTGAAGAAGCGCCCGTTCGTGCCCGGCATGGTCACGGTCGCCGTACTGGCCTGGTTGCCGATCAGGACGCTGCCCGCGAACTGGGCCGTCCCCTCGAACGTCACCGTCGCGGCGTCCGGGAAGTTCCACAGGACCCGCTCGCGCAGACCGTTCGGGAGCTGGTTGATGTACGTGTCGACGGTGCGGTCGGCACCGTAGACGTTGACGAGGACGGTCGCCCCGGCCGGGACGCCCTCGAAGCGGATGTTCTGCTGCCCGCCGCTCGCGGACTCCAGGTCGAAGCCGACGTCGAAGACCTGGAGGTCCGAGGCGCCGTCACCCGTGAAGAGCGTCTCCGAGCCGCTGTTGACGGCGGTGCCGGTGGTGGCGCGGTGGGCCCCGCCGACGTAGGCGTAGCACTGGCTCGCGTCGGTGAGCTGGTCGCGGAGCGAGACGTACGGGGCGGCCGCGTCGTCGTCCTGCACCGGGTCCGGGATCACCGTGCCGGAGCGCGTTCCCCCGTACCGCGTGACGCCGCTGACCGTGCCCTCGCTGGTGAGCAGCCGCTGCCCGGCGGCGACCGTCACGTCCTCCCCGACGGTGAGGAAGTCGGTGCCGTTGTCGGGCGGGACGCGGGACCCGCCGCCCACGATCCCGACGTTGTAGACGGCGGAGGCGCCCACGCGCTTGTTCATGTCGAAGCCGCCCAGGACCACGACCTTGCCCTCGGCCTCGGCCGCGGCCTCGCGGACGAGGAAGTCGCCGCCGACGAAGATGTTGATGTTGTTGTCCCGGTACTGGACGGGACCGCTGTTGAGGTCGGGGTACGTGGCGGGGCAGTTGCCCGGCAGGCAGGGCCCGAGGCCGCCCGGGAGGGGGTCGGCGTGGCCGCTGACGGCCAGGGTGCCGACGAGGGCGGTGGCCGCGACCGTGGACGCGGCGATGAGGGCGAGGCGACGCCTGTCCCGCCTCCGCGCGGGGGAGATTCGTTCCATATCGGGCAATATGCAAAATGCGCATGAAAATGGCGACGCCCCACGCGGGACGTCGCCGTTTTCACCACGGAAGAGCCCAGGCGGGGCACCCTCCTGACGGCCTCACAGGCTCACCGGCCGCGCCGGGCCCCCGACCCCACCGGCCCCGCCGGCCCCACCGGCCTCAGGCGCCCTTGAGCTCCTGGCGCTGCCGGCCGAGCCCCTCGACCTCCAGCTCGACCACGTCGCCGGGCCGCAGGTACGGCTTGGGCTCCGGCTGCCCCATGGCGACGCCGGCGGGCGTGCCGGTGTTGATGACGTCGCCCGGGTAGAGGGTCATGAACCGGCTGACGTACCGGACGACCTCCGCGACCGGGAAGATCTGGTCGGAGGTGTGGCCGTCCTGCTTCAGCTCGCCGTTGACCCAGAGGCGGAGGGAGAGCGCCTGCGGGTCGGGCACCTCGTCGGCGGTGACGAGCCAGGGGCCGAGCGGGTTGAAGGTCTCGCAGTTCTTGCCCTTGTCCCAGGTGCCGCCGCGCTCGATCTGGAACTCGCGCTCGGAGACGTCGTGGGCGACCGCGTACCCGGCGACGTGCGCGAGGGCCTGCTCGTCGGTCTCCAGGTAGCGGGCGGTGCGGCCGATGACGATCGCGAGCTCCACCTCCCAGTCGGTCTTCACCGAGCCGCGCGGTACGAGGACGGTGTCGTCCGGGCCGACGACGGTGTCGGCGGCCTTGAGGAAGACGACGGGCTCGGCGGGGGTGGCCTGGCCGGTCTCGGCGGCGTGCCCGTGGTAGTTGAGGCCGATGCACACGACCTTGCCGATCCGGCCGACGGGCGGGCCGACGCGCAGCCCGGTGGCGTCGAGCGGCGGCAGCACCCCGGCGCCGGCCGCGGCGCGGATCCGGTCGAGGGCCGCGGCGTCGGCGAGCAGGCCGCCGTCGACGTCGTCGACGAGGGCGGAGAGGTCGCGGAGGGTTCCGCCCTGGTCGAGGAGGGCGGGACGCTCGGCTCCGGGCGGGCCGACACGCAGCAGCTTCATGGTCTTCTCCCTGTGGTCGAGGCGGGCCCGGGAGGGCCCTGGGGTACCCCGGCCGATGGAGTGCGGCCATCGGAGGATTGGTCGATCCTCCAAGAGAACGGGCCGCTCTGCAAGACCCCGCCCACGCAGTGGACCCTTACGCGCGAGTAGCAACGGCGTCGCCGGCCGCCTCTTCCTTCGGCGCACGGAAGAGGAAGGCCCGTTCGACGACGGTCCAGGCGGTACTGGTGACGACGTAGAGGGCGGCGGCGAGCGGAACGACGGCGACCGTGATCAGGGTGGCGAAGGAGAGCAGCGGCATCACCTTGGTGATCGCGCCGGCGCCGGGGGTGGGCTGCCCGAGGTCGAGGGGCTGGGCGGCGAGCTGCCGCTTGGTGTGGCGGTAGCCGAAGGCGGCGACGGCGGCGACGATCGCGAACAGGACGAGGTAGACCAGCCCGGCCGGACCGAACGGGCCGCCGTGGGAGAGGGCGTCGGCCCAGCGGTCGCCGAGCGGGGCGGCGAAGAGGGCGTGCCCGGCCATCCGGTCGCCGGCGAACAGGTGGTACATCAGGAGGAAGGCGGGGGCCTGGAGCAGGCTGGGCATGATGCCGGCGAAGGGGGAGACCTTCTCCTTCGCGTGCAGGTCGAGCATCGCCTTCTTGAGCCGCTCGGGGTTCTTGGCGTGCTTCTTGCGGAGCGCGGCGAGCTGCGGGGCGATGCGGGTGCGGGCCTTCTGGCCGCGGGCGGCGGCCCGGGAGAGCGGGTGGACGGCGAGCCGTACGAGCGCGGTGAAGAGGACGATCGCGGCGGCGGTGGCGGTGGTGGCGAAGAGCGGCTGGAGCAGCTCGGCGAGCCGCTCGACCAGGGCGGCGAAAAGGGACATGAGGTCGGACATGGGGGAGCCCTCCGTGGGGTCTCGTCGTGCCGGGGAGAGGTGCGTTTCTCGGCATGACGGATCCGCGCGAGGGGTTCCGAGGAGGGTGTCCGGGAGCTCCCTACGCGGCCGTCGGGAGGGGACGGCCGGGAGCCCGGGGTCTGCGGCGGCCCGCGGCGTCGGGGTCGCGCTGCGGCAGGAAGGCGGTGCGCCGCTCGCGGTCGCGCATGGCGGTGCGGACGGCGGTGGGCGGCACGGCCGGAGCCGTACGGGCGCCGGAGAGGGCGCGGAAGAGGCCGGCCGCGGCGAGGGCGACGGCGGCGGAGACACCGGCTCCGGCGAGGGCGCCGGCCCCGTCGGACAGGAGCAGTCCGGTGAGGGCGAGCAGGAAGAGCAGCAGTGCGACGACCCGTGGGGCCGGGGTCCTGCCCGTCATCCCGTCACCTCCTCCGTACCGCCGGTTCCTCTCCGTGAAGACGCACGACGGGACGGGGAAGTTCCCGCGGTCTCCCGCGATTTCCCGTCCCGGCGGGCTCCCGCGCCTCCCGTCCCGCCGGGCTCCCGCGCTTCCCGTCCGCCGGGCTCCCGCGATGCCCTGTCCCGGCAGGCTCCCGCGACGTTCCGCACCGCCAGGCTCCCTCGACGTTCCGCACCACCAGGCTTCCGCGATGTCCCGTCCCGCGCTCAGGAGGTCTCCAGGGGTACGAGGAGGCGCCGGGGCCGCAGGAGGGCGCGGCCGACGGGGTCGGCGGGGTCCGGGTCGAGCCCGGCGCCGGGCCGCATCTCGACGTCGGCGGGCGGAACGGGGAGGCCACAGGCGGGGCACGCGCCGCCGGGACCGAGCTCGGTGCCGCAGTCGGCGTGGTGGAAGTGGCGCATCGGCAGGGTGCCAGGGAGCTCGGTCCGGGCCCAGGAGCCGAGCGACCACAGGACGGGCCAGAGGGCGAGACCGCGCTCGGTGAGGACGTACTCGTCGCGCGGGGGCGACTCCCGGTAGCGGCGCCGTTCGAGGACGCCGACCTCGACGAGGGCCTGGAGGCGGGCGGCGAGGACGGCGCGGGGGGCGCCGAGGTGGGCGAGGAAGTCGCCGTAGCGGCGGACGCCGTAGAAGGCGTCGCGCACGACGAGGAGGGTCCAGCGCTCGCCGACCACTTCGAGGGCGCGGGCGATGGAGCACTGCTGCTGGGCGTAGTCCTTGCCGAGGGCCATGGGATCCATCGTACCGAAGAGGGTTCACTCAACGAACCGACCTGATACCGTGAGTTCGTTCACCGAACCGACTGATCGGCCGACAGGTGGAGGCCCGCCGTGCCCCGACGAACGCCCTTGCTCCGTCCCCGCACCTCCGCCCCACCTCCCGAGGGGCATCCGGGCGCCGCCGCTCTCGCCGTGACGGCGACCGCGACCGCCGTCGCGCTGATGAACTACACGGCGCCGATGCCCACCCTCCCCGCCGTGGCGGCCGCCCTCGGGACCTCTCCCTCAGCCCACGCCTGGCTGCTCAACGGCACCCCGCTCGGCCTCGCCGCATTCCTCCTGGTGGCCGGCGGCCTGGCCGACGCGTACGGGCGGCGCCGGGTCTTCCTCCTCGGCGCGCTCGCCCTCGGCCTCACCACCGCGCTCGGCGCCCTCGCGGACTCCACGCTCGCCTTCACGGCCGCCCGGATCGCCCAGGGCGCGGCGAGCGCGGCCGTCCTCGCGGGCAGCCTGGGCCTGCTCGCCCAGGCGTACCCGGCGGGCCGGGACCGGATCAGGGCGACGGGCGTATGGGGCGCGTCGGTGAGCGGCGGCATCGCGCTCGGCCCCCTGCTCGCGGGCGCGCTGGGCCTGGTGGACTGGCGGCTGGCGTACGGAGCGCTCGGGGCGGCGGCGCTGGTGACGGCGGCGGCGGGAGCGCGATGGCTGCCGAGGCCGACGACGGCCCCGGGCGGAACCGCGACACCCCGCCCGGACATCACGGGGGCAGTGACCCTCGGACTGGCCCTGTCGGCGCTGCTCACGGCGCTCACCCTGGGCAGGGACGGCTGGCTGCGCCTCCCGGTGGGCCTCCTGCTCCTGGCCTCGGCGGCCCTGACGGCCCTGTTCGCGCTGGTGGAGACCCGGCGGAAGGACCCCATGATCGACCTGGCGCTGCTGCGGCGGCCGGCGTTCCTGACGTCGACGCTCGGGGCGCTCTTCACGGGCCTGGCGGTGATCGGCCTGTTCAGCGTGGTGCCGGCGCTGCTCCAGGCCGGCACGGGGATGTCACCACTGGATACGGCCTGGCTGTTCCTCCTCTGGTCGGGAACGGCCTTCGTATCGGCCCTCCAGACCCGCCGCCTGGCGGCCCGGCTCTCCGCCGCGCACCAACTGACCCTGGGGTTCGTGCTGTCGGCGGCGGGGGTGCTGACGTTCCTGGGGGCGCTGGAGGGCCACGCGGGCGCGTGGCGCCTCCTGCCGGGCCTGCTGGTGGCGGGGGCGGGCAGCGGCCTCCTGAACGCGGCGCTCCCCCGGCTCGCGGTCGACTCCGTACCGCCGGAGCGGGCGGCGATGGGCTCGGGCGCCAACAACACCGCCCGCTACATCGGCTCCTCGGCGGGGGTGGCCCTGACGCTCGCCCTGGCGACGGCGGGTCCGGACACGGCCCTGGCGGCATCGGCGGCGCTGGCGCTGACGGGGGCGGCGCTGACGCTCGTACTGGCGCGGCGCTGACGCTCGTGCCGGCGGGGAAAGAGAGATCGCCCACTCCCTCCGGACGAGTACCGACCGAAGACCCGAAACCCCGCAGGTGAGCCCGGCGACCCTCGCGCCTCCCCGCCCCCGGAGGCACGACGGGACCCGCCGCGCCAACTCTCCGGGGCCGCACAGCAGTACGGTGGGACGCATGCGCCCCGACACGCCTGCAGCCCACACCACCGAAGCCGAGCGTCTGCTGCGCACCGCCGCGCAGTACCCGGGTGACCGGGAGCCCCTGTACCTCCGGGCGGCGGCCCACCTGGAGCTGGCGGGCGACCGCCCGGGCGCGACGGCCCTCTACGACGACCTCCTGTCGTCCGAGCCCGTGGACCCGCACCTGATCAGGGCGCTGAAGGCGGCGAACCTGTGGGAGTACGGGCACGAGGCGGAGGCGCGGGCGATCATCGAGGGCCTCCGGGGCGCCCGGCCGTCGGACGCGGCGCCGTGGGAGATCGCGGCGGAGACGCTGGAGGCCCACGACGAGCTGGAGGAGGCGGAGTCGACCCTGACGGAAGCGGCGAGACTCCTGCTGACCACCCCGGACGACCTCCCCCACGCGACCCGATCCCTGATCACGACCCGGCACCGGGTCCGCCGCATGCTGGCGCTGCCGCACGACGACTGGGACGCCCTGGCGGACCGGCTGCACACGGGAACGGTCCCGCTGGACGAGCTGCACGACCCGAAGCGCCTCTGGTCCCTGGGCTCGGAGGACCCGGCGGAGCTCCGGGCCGAGATCGCCCGCCTCCGCTCCGAACTGGGCACCTACCGCACGGCCCTCTCCCGCCCCTTCCCGGTCGCGGTCCTCCACTGGCCGGAACCGGAACTGGACGAGCTCCTCGCGGCCTACCCGGAGCTGGAGGCCGAGTACCCCACCTACACGGCCCACCTCACCGACATCGAGGCCTCCCTCCGCGAACTCGCCCAGGCCGGCACCCCCAACCTCGGCATCGTCCGCGCCACGGTCCCCTCCTACGAGGCCTTCGCCGCCTCGGAATCCACCCGCCCCTCGAACGCGGACCTCCTCCCCCAGTACGCCACCACCCTGGCGGCCCGAGGCCGCGCCACGGCTTGGCCGCCGGCGCGGGGGGCGGAGTGCTGGTGCGGGTCGGGGGAGACGTACGGGAAGTGTCACGGGTCGGAGTGACGCCGGGCCGGTCCGGCAGAATGCGGGTGTGACCGAAGCCGTTCCGTCCTCCCCCGCAGTCTCGGCCCGCATGAGCCGCCAGGGCTCTCGCGACACCGCCCAGGAACTGGCGGTACGCCGGCTCCTGCACGCCTCCGGCCTGCGCTACCGCGTCAACGTCCCGGTCCCGGGCATGCCCCGCCGCACGATCGACATCGTCTTCGGCCCGGCCAAGGTCGCCGTCTTCCTGGACGGCTGCTTCTGGCACGGCTGCCCCCGACACGCGACGCAGCCGAAGTCCAACGCCGAGTGGTGGCGCGCGAAGCTCGACAAGAACATGGCCCGCGACCGGGAAACGACGGAACACCTCGCGGCTCTGGGGTGGACGGTGCTGCGGTTCTGGGAGCACGCGTCGACGGAGGAGATCTCGGCGACGGTGCGCGCGGCGGTGGACCGGAAGAAGAACGAGCGGATCCAGGCGGGGCGGAAGGCACTCGTGCAGGACCCCCGGGAGACCGAGCGGACGACGGATGCCTGATCGACTCCGCTTCGTGGACGTCTGCTCCGGCGCCAGCGGACTGGCGTCGGGCCTGGAGGAGGCGGGCTTCTCCCCCGCGCTCCTCCTCGACAACAAACCCCAGGCGTGCGAGACGCTCCTGGCCAACAGGCCGCGCTGGAAAGTGGTCTGTGAGGATCTCGTCCAGTTCCTCCCGGACGAGCATCCGGAGTCTCTCGACGTCGACCTCCTGTCGGCCGGCCTGCCGCGGGTGAAGGCCTCGGCCGCCGTGGGACGTGCGCACAGCGATCAAGAACTGCGGCTTCTCACTGCCACGATCCTTCTGCTCCACTCGATCCGGCCTCGTGCCCTCCTGCTGGAGAATCTGCCCGCACTCATCGACTCCCCGGCCTATGCGGGCATCCGGAAGTTCGTCGAGGCCGAGCTGACCCACCTCGGCTACCGCTTCCACTGGTTCGTACTGAACGCGGCGGACTTCGGTGTGCCCCAGGAGCGCAGGCAGGGCATCCTCGTGGCCCTCAAGGAGCGATGGTTCCCCGCTTTCGTCCCGCCGGAGCCGACCGTGAACCAACACGTTCCGGTCGGTCGGGTACTCCTTCCCTCCATGAGATCCCGGGGCTGGCGCGACGCCGAGGCCTGGGCGGCCCAGGCCTCGGCCGTGGCGCCCACCCTGGTCGGGGGGTCGGAGAATCGCGGCGGCGCCGATCTCGGACCGTCCGGCACGAAGCGTGCCTGGGCTCGTATGGGAGTGAACGCCGGATCGCTGGCGGACCAGGTGCCGGGAGCGGAGTACGCGTGGCCCCGCTCGGACGACCCGGCACGGATGGTGAAGATCACGGTGGACCAGGCGGCCCTCCTTCAGTCGTTCCCTCCCGAGTGGCGCATCACAGGGCGGAAGACGGCCCGGTACCGACAGATCGGCCACGCCACTCCCCCACCAGTGGGTCGGGCGCTCGGTGCGTCCATAGCCACCGCTCTGGGCGTTGTCCACAGCCCCTAGACAAGACGTCCTGTCCACCCCTGCGCGCCGGCTAGACTTCAGGCCCATGAGCCACATCGATACGGAAGACTCCTCACCTGCGGATTTCCACATCCTGGACCTCTTCGCGGGCCCGGGGGGACTGGATGTGGCGGCAGACGCGCTGGGATACCGGGTGACCGGCATCGAATGGGACGCGGGAGCGTGCGCCACTCGCGGCGCGGCGGGGATGGACACCTTCCACGGAGACGTCCGCAAGTACCGTGCCGCCTTCTTTCCGCGTGCTCAGGTTCTGACCGGAGGACCTCCCTGCCAGACATTCACCGTCGCCGGGCACGGTGCGGGTCGTAGAGCGCTGGACCAGGTTCTGGAGTACATCGAAAGGCTGCACGAGGTCGTACGCGACACCGAGAAGCGCCCCGGCGATCCGCAGGCCTGGCTGCAGGTCTTCCGGACCTGGCGGAGGATCCACGAGGAACTGCGGCGCAAGGAACTCGAGGCCGAAGCGATCAGGCACGAGAAGCGCGCCGTGGAGCAGCGCAGGACCGAGACGCGCAAGGCGATGCGGGTCTGCCTGGAGCGGCGGGGAAACTCGGCGAATGAGATCAGGGAGTTCCTGAAGAAACTCAAGAAGCCGCAGACCGTCGAACTCGTGGACGGCGAGCTCCAGGATCTGTTGAAGGTCTTCTGCGGGCTGGACGGCGAACTCGCCGAGCTGAAGAACGAGCTGGAGAAACTGGGCGACGAGCGGACGGGTCTCGTCCTGCAGCCTCTGTGGTGGGTGATCGAGCGGAGCAGGCGGCCCGGATCGGAGCCGTACGAGGCCGTCGTCCTGGAACAGGTACCGGCGGTGATGCCGGTATGGGAGCGGTACGTCGGGGTCCTGGCCTCTCTCGGCTACCGAACCGCGACACAACTCATGCACACGGAGGCTTTCGGCGTTCCCCAGACCCGACGGCGTGCCGTGCTGATGGCCCGCTTCGATCGGCCCGATCTGCCGGAGGGCCCCGGGCCCGGTCTTCTCCGACAGCTGCCCGAGACCCACGATCTCTACCACCGGAGGGGAACCTTCACCCGTCTGCCGAAGACGAAACGGTCGGACACGTTGTTCTCGGAGAAGCCGGAGCACTGGGTCTCCATGGAGGCCGCCCTGGAGAATGCGGAGAAGCACTCGGTCAAGGTGCGTCGTCGTCCTCCTTTCAGCGTCGTCTCCAACTACGGAACCGGAGGCGTGCCGGAGGCCCGCGGCCGACGTGACCACGACGACCCTTCCGCCACGATCACGGGGAAGGTGTCGCGGAACCGCGTGGTCCACAAGGGGACCGACAAGGATCTCGAGGACGACCTGGGCCGTTTCAACAACGCTGAGGCGGGGGTACTCCAGACGTTTCCCGCGGCATACCCCTGGAGCGGCAACGACGTCTCGCAGCAGATCGGCAACGCGGTCCCTCCCCGGCTCGCCCTGCACGTGCTGTTGCGCGTACTGGAACCCGAGCTCGACGCTGAGGAGGCCGAGGCCAGGCTGGATAGGGGAGTCGAGAAACTGCAGGCCTGGGAGCCCAAGGAATCGGTGGAGCCCCTGAAGCATTCCGGCCTCAAGGGCCACCCGCTCACCGGCAGGTGACCCTTCCGCTCCTTCAATCCTTGGGCGCCCGGCCCCGGACCGGGGCCGTCTCGAAGAGCTCGACGAAGTAGTCGGTGAGCTTCCGCACCGTCTCCTCCGGGACGGGCTCCTCCTCAGGCCCCCTGGGCAGGGTGTGTCGCGGAACCGAAGGCGCCGTCTCGGCATCCGCGATCCACTGGCGCAGTACCTCGGGGTCACGCGGCTCGTCCTCGGCCAGAGCGTCGTAGACGAGGGTCGCGCCGGCGGCACTGATCGCCGTCATGAGGCCCTCGATCTCACGACCGGTGGTGATCCCCCGCCCCAGGACGCCCACCAGTGCCTGGGCGGTGGGTCGGTGGTCGACGAGGTCGCGCCGCAGCGCAGAGTGGATCAGGTCCTGGTTGCCGCAGGCCGCCTCGACCGGGAAGTAGTCGCCTCCGTTGCGGAACATCTCCGCCGCCCACCACAGCCGCGAGAAGCACTGGCGGTCGGGCGCGCCCTTGAAACGCTCCGAGTTGATCTTCGACGTGGTCGGGGAACCGTGCCGCCACGCCACGTAGTCCGGTGCGACGGCGAGTGCGAGATGGGTCCACAGTCTGCGATCCGCCGCCTCCCGTCGGGTGAGGCGGAGCGTCGCGTGCAGCCGGGGCGCCAGCCAGCCGTCGGCACGGGTCCGGCTGTCGCCGAACTCGTGCATCGCGTCCTCCACCAGTTCCCTGAGCGGTTCGACCTCCCAGCGGGCGTCGTCCTCCGCCAACGGTTCGACGGCCTTGGCGAGGTCCACGCCCCCGTGCCCCCGGACCCCCGCGAGCAGGTCCTCCGTCAGGAAGGGGCCGGCCGCCGCCGCGGACAGCAGGCCGAGCCGCTGGGGAATGTAGTGCGGTTTCTCGATCGTCATGTCTTGTCCCCTCGGTTCAACTGCTGAAGTCCGCGCAGGGCGTTGGTGAGCGCCTTGCTCGCGCCGGCGCGCCGCACGGCCGCGTAGTGGATACGGGTCTGGAGTTCCACCCATCCCGCGTCACCGGTGCGTCGGCGGTGGACCCGGCGGAGCGCCTCCTCCGGACGGACGCCCGGGATCACGTCGGGGAGCATCTCGCGGAGCACCTCGCCCTGCCAGTCGGTGGGAAAGACGGGCGTTCCGTCGGGCTCCACCTCCAGATCACCCACGGAACTGTGGAACACCGCGGTCCACGCGTCGGTGGCCATCTGGGAGACGAGCATCTCGTGGACCTTGCTCTCGATGCCTCCGCTCTCGGCGCCGAGGAGATCGGAGAAACCCTCGATGTCGGAGTTGACCAGCACCGCCGGCAGCCGGCCCGAGGCGTCCACGATCCAAGGGGCGTCCGCGTAAGCGTGCAGCCACTCCCGCGAGGTCTTCGAGAAGCTCACCTGCTTCACATCGAGGCTCAGGCCACCGAGCGGCTCCTCCGCGACCACGTCCACGGTCCAGTCGTCGTCGGTCTCCGCCAGCGACCGGCCCGGTACGCCGTCGATCGTGGCGACGGCCTGGACCGCGAGCGTGGCGCGCCCGACGTGGTCGTCACGGAACACCTCGACGGTCCCGGACCACTCCTTGCCCTCCGGGGTGTCCTGCTTGAGGTCGACGGCGGTGCGCACGTTGGTCTCGCCGTCGGTGAGCACCGCCAGGACCCGCAGCTCGCTCCACGGGGAGTCGGGAGCGTTGGCACCGGGAGGCAGCGTGGCGGAGAGACCGATCCTGGCCGACACCCAGTCCTCGTGCTGTGCGACCCCGAGGGCGACGGTCCGCTGCTGCGTGGAGTACGCCGACGTGTCCAGGTGGTCGCGGGTGCCGTCGGGCAGTCTGAGCGAGGCCGAGGTCACCCGAAGGGTGATCGGACGATTGAGCCGCTTGTACGGGTAGAACTTCATGTCTCATTCCCCCTTGCCGATGCGCAGTTCGAGAACGAGCCGGGTGAGCGCGGTACGGACCGGATGACTGGTGACATCGGTGGAGCCGCTGAAGACGGCTCGCCGGGCACCGGGCGAGAAGCGGAGCACGCCGTCCTCGACCTCACAGCCCTCCACCGCGACGAGTTCCGCCCAGTCGAGTCGGGGACGGCCGCCCGACCTCACGTCGAGCAGGACCACCGGCGTCATGGCCGGCAGCTCGTCCGCACGAGGCAGCTTCACCTCTGTGGTGATCCGCCATTCCCCCGCCTCTCCGATCGAGGCGTCCAGCCCGTCCAGCTCCGGCAGGGCCGCCCCGGGGGCGCGCCTGGGCGCGGTCTTGCGGGGGACGGTGAGCGCCTTCCGCAGCTTCGCACCCCCTTCACCGCCGGACCGCTTCGGCTTGGCAACCAGTTCCTTCACGGCCGAGTTGACCTCGGTGGTCAGACGGGCGATGCGGTGGTGCGCGGTGTGCGACCAGCGCAGGGTGAGTTCCTCCGTCTGACCCCAGCGGTCGTGCTCGGGCGGCTCGGCCGCCCGCAGGAACTCCTCGGCCTCCTCCGCGAAGGGAGCCGTCTCCCCGGCCGCGTGCCCCGCGAGGAGAACGGCCTGGAAGGAATTGACGCCCAGGGGAAGACCGGCGACACCGGACTTCTTGATGGTCATCCGGTTGCCGCGCAGCGAGTGGACCTGGTTCGGGGCACCGTCCTTGTCCTCGGCCTCCGTGACGAGGAGGACGGCGGGGTGCGTGCCGAGCGTGCCTCGGCGCCCGCCGGCGAGCGGAAGCCTGAACGGAACGTGACGAAGGGCGACCTGGCCGGCCTCGGTGAGCCGGTCCACGGTCGTTCCTTCGTAGAAGGAGCGCAGAGCCCTGGTGCGGGAGGGCTGGGACCGGGCGGGGTCGACCTTCTCCTCCTCCAGGACCACCTGTCCGTTGCGCAGCGTACGGACCGAGGTCTCCAGGAGCGGAAGCCGGCTTCCGCCTCCGGTCATGGCTGCCCAGAAGTCCCGTTCCAGCGCCTCGACCAGCCGCCGGTGCATGGACTGGATGTCGCGAGTCCCGTCGTCGTCGATTCCGTCTCCGTTCTCGTCGTCGACATCACGGTCGGGAACGCTCTGGTCGAGGCTCGCCACGTCGTGGGCGCCGACGATGAGGAAGGAAGTGCCCGGCTCGTCGCTGTCGCGGGTCAGGTGGAGGTGTTCGACCGTCTCCTCGTCCGCCCACCAGGAACGGGCCACCTGTGCTCCCGGGCTGTCCGGGTCGGGGCGCCCCAGCCAGGCAGGTCCCGCGTACGTCTCGTCACCGACGGAGCGCCACGGCAGCTCCAGTCGCCCGATGAGGCGGCGCTCGGTCCGCCCCTCGTGGGGGACGGAGAGCGTGGAGTTGATGAGGACCATGCCGAGTGCGCTGGTCGCCCAGAGCGTCGCCTTGCCGAGGCCGAAGGAACCGCCTGCTCCACGCCCCGACTTCAGGCTCTCCAACTGACGGCGGACGACGGCCGCGAACTTGCCGTCGCCGTAGTCGTCCCCGGTGAGTCCGGAGGCGTTGTAGTCGTCGATCCGGAGCAGGACCAGCCGGCCCTTCTCGAACATGTCGCGGACCCCCGCGTCCACGACCCGGCCGACCTTCTGGTGGGAGGCCGATCGGGAGACCGCGGCATAGTGGGGGTGAAGGTCGTCCCAGAGGACGGCCTTGCGGAAGGCGTCCAGCACCTCGCCGGTCAGTTCGTGAATGGTGTAGCGCACCCGGACCGGGCGGCCGTTGTCCGTGAGCCGTTCGTCGAGGCTGTTCTGGCAGGTCTCCCGGGCGAGGACCTGGACGTCGGCGTCGAAGGCGAAGGCGGCGGCGTTGCCCCCGTCGCGACCGCCGTCGGGATAGCCGGGCCGGTGGTACCAGGTGACGGGAAGACCCGCCTGTGTATCGGTGGTGCGTGTGTGCACCGTGCCGATGTCCGTGCCGAGCGCCCTGGCAATGTCCTCCATCACGGTCGGCCGCGGGACGGACCGCCTGGTGATCCAGGCCGAGACCGCGGCGCGGGTCAGTCCCAGCTCTTCCGCCAGCTCCGCCTGTGTCTTCCCCGCGAGCCTGAGCTGACGGGCCAGCCAGGGCCCGAACTCCTCACCGGTCTCCATGCGACGACCCCCCACTTTCCACTCTTCCTACAGACCTGGACAGATTAATTTGACACGCCCGACTCGGTCAACTCTTGCTTGACGGTACCCCGCCGGCCTTCCTCTCTGTCGCATCACCCACTTCGCGTTATCCCCCCGTTCGTCCCATTCCGGGGACACTTCGCGCTCTCTGCACATTTTGTCGGAAATCAAAAAGAGGCTTGCCCGCATCAGGAGTTTCCCCTAAAGTGCAGCAGGACGAGAACTCGCCACAAGGGGAGAGCTCTGTCATTGATCAACCCACATCACTCTCCGACCAGTTCTTCCGCGGGATTCAAAAAGGAATCCTTGATTCCGGTGGCGCCGCCGAGGTCGAATCCCCTAACGTTGATCACGGATCGCCCCGAGGCCTCGACCCCGGATAAATGGCGCCGATCGAACGCGCCCACGCACGCAAATTCTGCGTCGTAACGACCGATGCGGATCGAAAGAACAGGACGGTGATCGACCCGTGGAAGAAGACCCGGGGGACACGGAGTCGCACAAGCGTTCCACCTCGCATCCTATTTTTTCCGGACGCGAGCTGAGTGCTCTGTCCTTGGAGTTGGCGAGGGCGCACAACGAAAAAGAAAAGGCGCGGATCATCGAAGAGTGGGAGACGACGCGCGAAGACCTGAAGGAGCTTTACGAGTTCGACGACAACCTCCTTCCCGGAACCGACGAGCACGACTGAACCGTCCCCCTCAACGCAGTTGGGCCGGCTGTGCGGTACACCCCGGACCGATGGGGTGTACCGCACAGCCGGCCCACCACGACCCCGCCTTCTCGCCCGCCGCTTCCTCAGGAGACGCCGACAAATGCCGTCCGCCACCTCTTCCGTGGTTCGTACAGTACTCGAGCAGTCGACTCGTGTGCTGCAAACCTACGAGGTCGACCCCGGCCTCATTCCGGAACACGCCAACAGCGAACGACGCATTACCCAGGGCGGATATGGTGACCGTCAGCTCTTCGAACTCGTGCAGAACGCGGCGGACGAAATAGCCACCAATCCCGGTGGAACCGTTCATGTCGTCCTCACGTCCACGAACCTGTACTGCGCGAACGAAGGTTCCCCCGTTTCCCCCGAAGGGGCGGAAACAATTCTCCGAATGAGCATGTCACGCAAGCGAGGAGGTCAGATCGGTCGTTTCGGCGTGGGCGTCAAATCGGTTCTGGTCGTCACCGACACTCCTCAATTCTTCAGCAGCACCGGTTCCTTCGGGTTCGATCGCGAATGGGCGTACGAGCGCATTCGTACAGTGCCCGGTGTCGCGGAACATCTGGGAAGCAGTTTCGAGGCTCCGGTGCTTCGGATGGCTCGCCCCCTCGACATGGCCGCCGAACGCGCCCAGGATCCCGTCCTCGACGAGCTGCTCGGCTGGGCCACCACCGTCGTACGCCTGCCGTTGCTCGCCGGCGCCGCCGACAAGTTGGCCCAGGACATGCACGGCGGACGGACGAGTGCCGGCTCCTTCCGCGAGGAGTTCCCGGTCGGCTTCCAGCTCCTCTCGCCCCACGTGGCGAAGGTCGTCCTCGAGGACCGTCGGCCGCGCCCCGTAGCCCGTCGAGTGCTCACCACCGAGCTGCAGGGCGATCTGCACACGTTGGTCGAGGAACGAACGGGAAGGCCCACCGCCACCAGCCACTGGCGGGTCTTCTCCGTCACCCACGAGCCCGGACCGGCCGCCCGCGCCGACGCCGGTGAACTGCACGACCGCCTCGCCCTCGACCTCGCCTGGGCCGTACCGGCGCTGGAGAAGGACAGGACGAGCGGGCTGTACGTCTCCCCGAAGTCACGCGGACGAGGCCGCTTCTGGTCCTTCTTCCCGACGAAGTACGAGATGTCCCTGAGCGGCATTCTCAACGGGGCCTGGAAGACCAACGAGGACCGGCAGAACCTGCTCGACTCGTCGGCGTTCAACGAAGAGATGATCAAGGTTTCGGCTTCCCTGGTGGTGGATTCGCTCGCCCGGCTGGCCCCGACCGAGGACCCCGCCGCCTACCTCCCTCTGCTGCCCGGCCGCGTGAAGGAGTCCATCAGTTGGGCGGACGAGTTCCTGACCCAGGAGATCTGGGCGCGGGCCGCCGTACGGCCGTCGCTGCCCGACCAGGACGGCACCCTTCGCGTACCGACCGCGCTGCGTGTCCACCCGCGCCTCGACAAGGACCCGAAGCGCCTCACGGGCTGGTTGCGGATGTGGCACGAATGCCCCGGCCGCCCGGCGGACTGGCTGCACCCCAATGCCGAGACCGATCAACTGCGGTCCGGAAAGGTGGAGCACATCCTCGACGCCGCCGGACACCGGCGGACCGATGTCCGGGAGTGGTTGGAGGCACTCGTCCAGTGCGGCACCGCCGAGGCTTCGGCGGTGGCGATCCGCATCCTCGCGGACATGGTCGGGATCGGTTCTCCCCATGCCGAGGAAGCCCGGAAGGCACGAATCGTGCTCAGCGAGGAACACGGCCTCGTCGCCCCCGTGCACGGGCGGGTCTTCCGTCGTGCCGAAGTGGGCGGCTTGCGCGAGACCCTGGTGTACGTGGTCGACGAGATCGCCCAGGACTCCTCGCTGGTCCACGCTCTCGGTGTCCTCGGCATTCGGGAGGCGGACGCCGAGGGCCGGTTCATCAGCGTCCTCGACCAGGGTTTCGACGGATACGGGGACACCGAGTGGAAGCGCTTCTGGGAGCTGTTCCGGCAGGCCGGAGGCCGCAGCTTGACCCATAAGCTGCTGGAGCGCGTCCCGAATGCGCGCGAGGCGCTGTGCGTGCGAACCGCGGACGGGAGATTCCGCCCGGTGCGCGACTGCATGCTGCCCGGTGTGGTCGTCGACCCGCAGCGCGACCCGAGCATCGCCGTGGACAAGAAGTTCCACTCCGACGACCTCGCCTTCTTTCCCGAGATCGGCCTGCGGGAACGTCCTTCAGCGGCGGTGCGACCGGAGGGAGAGGCCTGGTTCGAGGAATATCGGGAGGCGGTCCACTCGGCCTACCTGCGCACTCTGGACGACCGCGCCCCTCGCCCCGGCCTTGCCCGGATGAAGGTGGAGGGCTCCGCCGTCGGCGGTCCCCTGCACCTGTTCCGCTCGCTGTCGGAGGAGTCCCGTGCCGCCTTCCTGAAGGTGCTGCCCGACGACGCCGTCGTGGACAACTGGACCCGTCAGATCGGTACGCAGACGAGCACGCGCCAGGCCGTCGCCTCGCCCATCCGCTGGTTGCTCAGGAAGTACGGAACCGTCGCCACTTCCCAAGGGGTCAAGCCCCTTCGGGAAGCCGTCGGACCCCAGTTGGCCGCCTACCGCGACGTGTTGCCGGTGGCCGACATCTCCCCGGAGAAGGCCCGCAAGCTTCGTCTGCCGACCACGGTCGACGAGGTCCCGGCCGATCGCTGGCAGAACCTTCTCGTCGAGGTGTCCCGCAGTGAGGACGACTCCTTCGTCGGCACCACCTACGTGATGCTGACCCGGTTCGGCGCGGAGTTCCCCGAGGACACGTTGACCCGATGCCGGATCGGCGACACCTGGGGCGCCCGCCCGGACGACGAGATCACCGTCGCGGTCGGTGCCGCCGAGTACCGGGCGCTGCGTGCAGAACAGCTCCCCGCGCTGCTCGTGACGAGGCCGGAGGACGCCGAACTGATGGTCGAGAAGTGGGGCATGCTCCGCTATGCCGACGTCATCAGCCGGGAGACCCGCGAGGTCCCGGACGGCGACCCGGTGCCCCTCGTCGAGTTGTATCCCGGCCTTCGTCAGCGGTTGAACAACACCAACCGGAACAGCCTGGTGCAGCGATGCGTCGAACTGGAGGAGGTGACCCGTACCCCCAACGGCACGAAGCCCCGTGCTCTGGACGCGGTGCGCCAGGGCGGCACGGTGAAGGTCCACGTTCCGCTCGATCCGGAACCGATGCTGCGGCTGATCGACCGCGAGCTGGAGCTCGGACTCGGGGCGGCCGGTTGCAGGGCCGCCCTGGAGCACCAGGAGCGCATGGCCCGGGACAGCGAGACGAGGGCCGCGATCAAGGCCGTACGCGACGCGGAGGACGTGGTCACGAAGATCGAGCTGCTGATCGGCGCGGAGGCCCTGCGATCCGGGCTGCCCGAGGGGTTGATGGACGCCGAACTCCAGGAGACCGGCGGCGTGGAGCCGACCGGGCACCGGATCGCGCAGATGGCCTTCAACGCACACGGTGACGGAGTGCTTCAGCAGCACGCCCGGGACATCCAGGCCAGGTTCCCGAACGCTCCGGTCGGCTACGCAGGCTCGTCCGCCGCCATCGCCTTCGTCTCCGACCTGAGGCTGCCGGTGGCGTTCGCGGGTTCCCGGACCCCGTCGCCGCCCGCCTTCGAGACGGTGGACGGCCCCCGGGACTTCCCCCGCCTCCACGACTACCAGGAGGACCTGGTCCGGAACATCAGTGTCCTCCTCGACCGGCTGGCCCCGCAGCGGGCCATGCTGTCGCTGCCCACGGGCGCCGGCAAGACCCGGGTCACCGCGGAGGCCGTGATCCGCTGGGTGAAGCAGGTGGGTGACCTGCAGGGGCCGCTGCTGTGGATCGCGCAGACCGAGGAGCTGTGCGAGCAGGCCGTGCAGAGCTGGAAGTTCGTCTGGAGCAAGGTGGGCGCGGAGCGCCCCCTCACGATCAGCCGGCTCTGGAGCACCAACGAGGTGGGGAACGTCGTCGACCACCCGCACCTCGTCGTGGCCACGGACGCCAAGCTGGAACGCTGCCTGGGCACCGAGGCGTACGACTGGCTGCGCCGTGCCTCCCTGGTGATCGTGGACGAGGCCCACACCGCCGTCTCCAAGCGCTACACGGAGATCCTGGGACACCTGGGTCTGACGCAGTTCGAGACCAAGAGGCACCTGCTGGGTCTGACGGCCACCCCGTTCCGGAACACCAACGAGGAGGAGACCCGTCGGTTGGTCAACCGCTTCGGCAACAAGCGCCTCGACGAGGGTGTCTTCCCCTCCGGGGACCCGTACCGGGACCTGCAGGAGTGGGGAATGCTCGCGCAGGTCGAACACCGCACGCTGGAGGGCGGCCGGATCGAGCTGACCCGGGAGGAGAAGGCACAGGCCGACAGAATGGCAACGCTCGCGAGGGCCGCCGAGCAGCGGCTCGCCGACGACCACGCACGCAGTCGCCGCATCGTCGACGAGGTGGTCGGTCTGCCGAAGGACTGGCCGACCCTCCTCTTCGCCACCTCCGTCGACCACGCCAAGTACCTGGCGGCCATGCTGAACGACCGGGGTGTGCCCTCCGCGGCCGTGGACTCGACGACGAATGCCCAGGACCGGCGTCGGCGCATCGAGGACTTCCGGTCGGGCCGCATCCGGGTCCTCACCAACTACGGCGTCCTCACCCAGGGGTTCGACGCGCCCGCGACCCGTGTCGTGGTGGTGGCCCGTCCGGTCTACAGCACCAACGTCTACCAGCAGATGATCGGCCGCGGACTGCGCGGTCCGAGGAACGGCGGCAAGGACACCTGCCTGATCCTCAACGTCAGCGACAACATCGCGAACTTCGACACCCGGCTCGCGTTCACCCAGTTCGAGCACCTCTGGAGCCCCAAGTGACCGACCCCTACCTCGACAGTCCCCCGCTCACCGACGAGCAACGGGCTGTGGTCGAACAGCCCTGGGGGGCGCGAGTCCTGGTCACCGCGGGCGCCGGAGCGGGCAAGACGCACACCTTGGTGCGCCGGCTCGACGCCCTGTGCGGACACGAGGATCCTGAGGAGGCCCTGGAGGCCGCCGAAATCCTGGTGCTCACCTTCTCCCGGGCCGCGGCGCGCGAGCTGCGCGAGCGAATCGCCCGACACGGCGACCGGGCCCGCCGTGTCCGGGCACAGACCTTCGACGCGTGGGCGTACGGGGTGCTCCTGCAGGCGTACCCGGACGGCGAATGGGGTGCGACCGGCTTCGACGAGCGGATCACGGCCGCGGCGCAGGCCGTCGAGAAGGGAGCCCTGGAGGCGGGGGACTCCGTTCCGCCGGCCCATGTCGTGATCGACGAGGTGCAGGACCTGTTGGGCGCACGGCGCGAACTGGTGGAGACGCTTCTCGACCGGTACCAGGACAGCTGCGGCTTCACCGTCGTCGGTGATGCCGCCCAGACCGTCTACGGCTTCCAGATCGAGGACGTGGCCGAACGCTCCGACGAGACCGGCCGCTTCTTCGACTGGCTGCGTTCCTCGTACGCGGACGACCTGGTGGAACTACACCTCACGCGGAACTTCCGGGCCGCCACTCCCGAGGCCCGGGTGGCACTGCCGTACGGTACTGAGCTGCAGCGAATCGCCGACGCGGACCGGGCGGCGACGCTGTACGAGGAGCTGCGCGATCTCCTCCTGGAGCCGATGAACGGATTGGGCGACCTCACCGATCCGCTCGTCCTGGACGGCTTGCGGGACCTCTCCGACACCTGCGCGATCCTCACGCGGGACAACCGTCAGGCCTTGGTGGTCTCCGGTCTCCTCCACGAACACGGGATCGCGCACCGACTGCGGCGCCCTCTCGAAGAACGGCCGGTCCCGTACTGGGTGGCAGAACTGCTGCGCCGCACCGGGGCGAGCGGTCTCACCGAGGAACGGTTCCGCGCACTGCTCGCGGAGATCCCCCTGCCGTACGAGCCGAACGCGACCGTCCTGTGGACGGTGCTGCGCCGCGCCGCACGCGGGGCCGGACGCAACGTTCTGGACCTGGAGCGGCTGCGCCGCTCGGTCGCCGAGGGTGGGTTCCCCGACGAGGCGGCCGATCCGGAGACGTCCCGGCTCGTCGTCTCGACCGTGCACCGCTCCAAGGGGCTCGAGTTCGATCGAGTGATCGTCCTGGCGCCACCGAGCGTCTCCGAGCTCCGCAGGCAGTACAAGAAGAAGGAGGAGCTGGACCTGCCCGCCGAGGCCCGAGCACTCTACGTGGCGATGACACGCACCCGTCAGGATCTCTACTACGTGCCCTGCCCCGAGCTGCCGATCCTGCGACGGGCCGGCAGCAGGAGGAGCGGCCGCAGGTACGTGGGGGGATGGCGGTCGTACGACAGGTACGGAATCGTCTCCGAGGCGGGCGACATCGGCCGGGAGCACCCGCCCGGCCACGAGAGCGACGCCGTGACGACCCAGGCGTACCTTCTGGAACGGGTCGCTCAGGGGCACGAGGTGATGCTGCGCAAGCGCCACGACCTGCCGATGGGGGAGGTTCAGAGCCCGCCGTACGCCCTCGTGCACGACGGGCGGGAGATCGGTGAGGCCTCGGAGCACTTCCGCGAGGAACTCTTCCGGGTGCAGAAGGTCAATCCGGCCTGGGACCCCTGGTGGCCCGACGAGATCCGCGGCCTGAGGATCGACACCCTGGAGACCGTGACGGGCAGCACCGCTGCCGGCGCCAACGCCGGCCTCGGGGAGCGGGGCGTGTGGATCGCGCCCCGGATCACCGGCATCGGTCGGTACCGACGGGCCGACGACAACGAGGAGACGAGCGCATGACACACGTGGAAGGCCGGCACTCCGAGCACTACCGGGTCCGGGACGAGGAGATCCTGGTGGGGCTGCGCCGCGAACTCCTCGGTCCTTCTCCCGACGCCGCACCGGACGACCGGGACGAGGTGCTCACCCAGGACGCTCCGATCGACCGCTACCTCGCGGGCATCCTCTACCCGAGGCCCGCGAACGCGGCCGCGCAGGAGCGCAGAAACGAGGACGAGCAGGAGCAGGAGGGCTTGGACCGGGCTGCGGTGGGTTCCCGTGACACCGGCGAGGAGGCGGCTGCGGCGGACGAGACCGGTGCGGGATCCCGTCGACCCTCGTCGATGGGGCTCACCTTCGCGGTGGACCCGGCCATGGGCGACACGATCGTGATCCGGGCCCGGGCCGCCGTCTACGAAGCGACCGACGCGGACGGCAACCCCGTCCCGGCCCGGCGCGCCGAGGCCCGCACCACCTCCGACCAGCAGGAGCGGTGGCGGCGCAAGGTGCTCGAACTGCGGGAGGCCCCGGTCGACGTGACCGTGCCCGCCCCCAACAAGGTCGAAAAGCTCGGCCACGACGTGGAACTGCGCGTCAACGTCCGACGCCCGGACCCGGTGACCGGCACCGTCACGGTCACCGTCACCCTGGTCAACGCCCGGCGGGTCGGCGAGCACGACCTCCAGGACGCCGCCTCGCTCTTCCAGTGCGGGATCGCCGTTCGCGCGGTCAACGGCTCCAGCGCCTTCGTCGAACGTTCGGCCCCGACCGCTGCCCACGACCCCGAGGTCGCTGTCGGCCGACTGCTCCACCGCCATGCCCCGACCTTCGCCGTCGGCCACGGCTGCGCCGCGGAATGGGACTGGACGCCGCCGCCGATCGGCATGACCGAATCCGTACCGGCTGCGGTGACCGAGGTGCGCAGCGAGTTCGTGCCCACCGTGGAGGTATTGCTCACCGACTCCAATCCGGAGATCGACAGCTCCGCCCTGTCCATGTCGGGCCTCGCCGAGGGGTCGGACACCGAAGTCCTGGACGCTCTGGGGGCACTGGTCGCGGGCTACGCGCACTGGATCGACCGGAAGGAGGCGGAAGCCACGGCTTTGATCGACACGGTGCACGAGAAGCCGGCCCGCGAGCAGGTCGAAGCCTGTCGCGAAGCCCTCGGAAGGATCCGCGAGGGCATCGGGCTCCTCGGCGACAGGCCCGACCTGATGCGGGCGTTCCGACTCGCGAACCGGGCCATGGCCGATCAGCGTGCCCGCAGTGCCTGGGTCAAGGACGGACGGGTCGGCGCCCCGGATCCGAAGGCCGGCCGCTGGCGTCCCTTCCAGATCGCGTTCCTGCTGCTCTGCCTGGCCGGTATCGACGACCCCCGGCACGACGACCGCGACATCGTTGACCTGCTCTGGTTCCCGACCGGTGGTGGCAAGACCGAGGCCTATCTCGGTCTGATCGCGTTCACCTCGTTCCTGCGCCGCATCCGGCGCGGCGCCGAGGGCGGCGGTGTCACCGTGCTCATGCGGTACACGCTGCGGCTTCTCACGCTCCAGCAGTTCGAACGTGCCGCGATCCTGCTCTGCGCCATGGAGCTGATGCGACGCGACCTGCCTGCGGAGCTGGGTACCGAGGAGTTCTCCATCGGCATGTGGGTCGGCCGGTCGGCCACCCCGAACACCCTTCAGGAGGCCGAGGAGAGGCTCGCGGAGCTCCACAGGGATCTGGACAGGCGCCTGGCCACCATGAACCCCGCACAGCTGCACGCCTGCCCGTGGTGCGGCACGCGTCTGGACGCCCGCGACTACGAGGTCGACCAAGACGAGAAGCGGATGCACGTCCGCTGCCCCGGTGAGAGCTGCGAATTCACCGGTGGTCTGCCGGTCCACCTGATCGACGAGGCCGTCTACGACGCCCGCCCGACCCTGGTGATCGCCACCGTCGACAAGTTCGCCTCGATGCCGTGGCGACCGGCCACCTCGGCCCTTTTCAATCTGAACGATCCGAACGACCCCACACCACCCCCCGAGCTGATCGTCCAGGACGAGCTCCACCTCATCTCGGGCCCGCTGGGAACGCTCACCGGCCTCTACGAGACCGCTGTGGACGCACTCGCCGACCACCCCAAGGTGATCGCCTCCACGGCAACCATCCGTCGCGCCGCCCATCAGGGAAACAACCTGTTCGCCCGTGGCGTGCGCCAGTTCCCGCCGGCCGGGCTGGACTCCCGCGACTCGTGGTTCGCGGTGGAGACACCGCGGGAGGAGAAGGCGAGCAGACGCTACGTCGGGCTGTTCGCTCCCGGAACCAGCCAGTCCACGCTCCTCATCCGCACCTACGCCACCCTGATGCACCGTGCCAAGCAGGCCCGGACGAAGGACGAGGTGCGTGACGCGTACTGGAGCCTCGTGGGCTACTTCAACAGTCTCCGGCTGTTGTCGGCCGCCGAACTCCAGGTGCACGACGACGTCGTGGCCTACCTGGAACTGCTCGCCGAGCGGGAGGGAGTGGAAGTCCGGACCGCCGCGAACTACTCGGAGCTGACGAGCCGGGTCGATGCCAGCGAGATTCCCGCCCGCCTCAAGGGCATCGAGAAGAAGCTCCCCGACGAGGGCGCCGTGGACGTCCTCCTCGCCACCAACATGATCGCGGTCGGCGTCGACGTGGACCGACTCGGTCTGATGGCCGTGATGGGGCAGCCCCAGACCACCGCCGAGTACATCCAGGCCACCAGCCGCGTCGGTCGTGCCCACCCCGGCCTGGTCGCCGTCATGCTCAACGCGACCCGCTCCCGAGACCGCTCGCACTACGAGAACTTCCTGCACTTCCACTCCGCCCTGTACCGCGAGGTGGAGTCCACGTCCGTCACCCCCTTCTCCTCCCGCGCCCGCGAGCGCGGCCTGCACGCCGTAATCGTCGCCCTCGCCCGCATCCGGATTACCGAAGCCCGCGCCAACGAAGCAGCCGGACGGGTCGAGTCCTACGAGTCCCGGCTCCGCAAGGAGATCAAGGACGTTCTCGTCAACCGCGTGTGCAAGGTCACCCCGGAGGAGACCGAGGCCGTCTCCCGCGCCTTCGACGAGTTCGTCGACTGGTGGTGCGAGGAGGCGGACATCCACAGCGGTCTCCTGTTCGAACCGAAGAAGGGTGACCGCAGGCCGTCGCTCCTGAAGCCGTACGGCGACGAGTCCGAGAACGACGAAGCATGGGGCACCCTGTGGAGCCTGCGCGACGTCGACGCCGAGTCCGCCCTGTTCATGGAGGCATCCCGATGACCCCGCCCCCCGCGCGACGCCGCCGCACCGAAACGGGCGGTCGTGCGCCTGCCCACAATCTGCCCCGGCGGGGCGCGGTACGCCGCTCCCAGGCAATCACCACATACGGTGTCGGTTCGCTGATCGCCGTCGACCACGAGTCCTTCGTCGTCTCCGGCCTCGACGGAGCCGACACCCACTGGAGACTCGACGAATCGCCCAGGATTCACGAACGTCGGCTCGCCCGCCTTCTGGGCGTCCAGTACTTCCGGCTGCCTCCCGCCTCCGACGAGACCAGCAAGGACGGGGTCCGGGTCCGTCGCTTCCCCGTCATGCACTCCTGCCCCGAATGCGACGAACTGCGTCGGCACCGCGACTTCAACCCACCCCCCGGCAAGAGCGTCTGCGGCACCTGCGAGGTCGATCTGGTCCCCTCCCGCTTCGTGATCGCCTGCGAAGCGGGACATCTCGACGAGTTTCCCTACTGGCACTGGGTCCACCGGGCGGCCGGTGCCGGAACGACCACCGCGGGCCAATGCGGGGGGACTCTCAAGCTGCGTTCCTCCGGGCGCAGTTCGTCCCTCCGTTCCATCGTCGTCTCGTGCACCTGCGGGGTGCCGGAGGTCTCGATGGAGGGCTCCTTCCGCAAGAAGGCCCTGAAGGACCTCGGGCTCCGCTGCCGCGGCACCCGCCCGTGGCTGGGTACGTCCGTCCCCGCCGACTCCTGCGGATTCGCCCCCCGTACTCTCCAGCGCGGTTCCTCCGCGGTGTGGCAGCCGGTGCTGAAGTCGGCGCTCTCCATCCCGCCGTGGAGCGACGGGCGTGCGGACCCGCTTGCCGAGTACTGGGATCGGCTTCGCGAACTGAACGGGCGCGAGCAGATCGAGATGTGCCTCGAGTTCGTCTTCAAGGGCGAATGCCCGGTGTCCGTCGACGAGATCATGGCGCTCCTGGAAGCCGAACACGAGGAGGACCCCGAGGGGGAGGAGGCCCCGAGCTTCGACCACCGGTACCGCGCCCTGCGCCACAAGGAGTACGAGCGCCTCCGTGCCGGCAACGACGAACGCGCCCGTTCCCGCGACGAGCAGTTCGTCTGCGAGTCCCCGCTCGGAGACCCGGCGGAGCTGCGTCCGCTGGGAATCACCGGCCCCATGCTGGTGAAGAAGCTCCGGGAGGTCCGTGCCCTCAAGGCGTTCACCCGGCTCGCAGAGCCCGACATGTCGACCGAGGGCAGGGAAGCCGCGCTCTCCACGTCGGGACTGCCCTGGTTGCCCGCCATGGAGGTCCGCGGCGAGGGCGTCTTCCTCCGCCTCGACGACGCACGACTCGACGAGTGGTCGCACTCGGCCACCGTGGTGGCACGTGCCGAACGAATGCGCACCGCGCACGAGAGGCTCATAAGGCAGCGTGCCGCCGATCCGACCCTGGTGCCGCCGTCCCCGGCTTCCCCTCGCATGGTGCTGCTCCACACCCTGGCCCATGTCCTCATCAACGAATGGAGCCTCGACGCCGGGTATCCCGCCGCCGCACTGCGCGAGCGTCTGTACGCCGACACCGACATGGCGGGAATCCTCGTCTACACGGCGACGAGCGACTCCGCGGGAAGTCTCGGTGGCCTCGTGGCCCAGGGCGAGCCGGACAGCCTCGCCCGCACGGTTCGCGCCGCCGTGCGGCGTGCGGAATGGTGCTCCTCCGACCCGCTCTGCGTCGAGTCAGAGACCTCCGGCACCGGTGGTACCAACCTCGCCGCCTGCCATGCCTGCGTGATGCTCCCGGAGACGAGCTGCGAGCACAACAACATCCTCCTCGACCGTGCGCTGCTCGTGGGCACACCGGAGGATCCGGAGATCGGTTTCTTCGCACACCTGCTGTCCTGACGTGCGGCGACGGGCGGGTGCGCGTCGGGGCCCGGCATCCGTCCACGGCATCGGCCTGCAAGAGGTCCGGGGGGCGACCTCGTCTCTGCGGGGCCCTGGTTAGGCTCGTGCGGAGAGACGTCGATTCGAACAAGAGGTGGCCTCATGCCCCGCATCCCCTCCCCCCTCACCGCCGCCGCCGGACTCGTCGGCGGGTACGCCGTCGCCCGGTGGACCAAGAAGCGGCCGCTCGGTGGGGCCGTGCTCGCCGTGGCCGGTGGGGTGGCCGCCCGGGAGTGGCAGCGGGTGGGCGGGGCGAAGGCCTCCGTGGGGCTGACGTCCGCCTACGTCGCCGCGTTCGCCGGGTCGCACCCGCTCGCGAAGAAGATCGGGGCCTGGCCCGCCGTCTTCTCCGTCGCCGGGGCCGTCGCCGCCGCCTCCTGGGCCGTCACCCGCGACAAGGGCTGAAGAAGCCGCCCGCGACGAGGACTGAAGCCGTCCGCCCTGGCCGTCACCCGCGACAAGGACTGAGCCCGAGGAGACAGGGCCCGAGGAGGCAGGACCCGAGGAGACAGGGCCCGAGGGAACGGGGCCCGAGGCCCCGGTCCACCGGGACCCGAGCCCCGCACCGGTAGGCCCCCGCAGGGGCTAGCCCCCCAGCCCGTGGCTCACCGTATAGATCAGCAGCCCCGCAAGCGCCCCCACCACCGTCCCGTTGATGCGGATGAACTGCAGGTCGCGGCCGATGTTCGCCTCGATCTTCTTCGAGGTCTGGGTGGCGTCCCAGCCCGCGACCGTGTCCGTGATCAGGGACGTGATCTCGTCGCGGTAGGTGGTGACGAGGTACGCCGCCGCGTCCTCCGCCCAGCCGTCGACCTTCGCCTGGAGGCGGGTGTCCGAGGAGAGGCGCCGGCCCAGGGAGATCAGGGAGGCGCGGGCGCGCAGGCGGAGCTGGCTGTGGTCGTCCTCCGCCGCCGCGATGATCAGGGAGCGGACCGACGACCACGCCGAGGCGATGATGTCCTGGACCTCCGGGCGGGCCAGCAGGTCCGACTTCAGGCGCTCGACGCGGACCCGGGTGTCCGTGTCCGACTGGAGCTCGACCGCGAAGTCCGCCAGGAAGCGGTCGATCGCCCCGCGCGCCGGGTGCCCCGGCATGTCCCGCATCTCCGTGACGAAGCGGAGCAGCTCCTTGTAGACGCGCTCGCCGATCCGCTTGTCCACGAAGCGCGGCGTCCAGCCCGGCGCCCCGCCCTGGACCGCGTCCATCACCGAGTCCCCGTGGGTGACCAGCCAGTCGTGGGCCCGGGTGCAGATCAGGTCCACCGCCCGGCGGTGCGCCCCGTCGTCGACCACCTTCTCCAGCGTCTTGCCCAGGGGCGGCGCGATCTCCACCGCCTCCGCCCGCCGGGTGATCGCCTCCCCCACCACCGCCTGCACGTCCGCGTCCCGCAGGACCGTCAGCGCGCCCCGCAGGGCCGTGGACAGCTCCGCGACCACCCGGTCGGCGTGCGTCGGTTCCGCCAGCCAGGCGCCCAGGCGGCGGCCGATGCCCAGGGCGGTCAGCCTGCCCCGTACGACGTCGGCGGAGAGGAAGTTCTCGCCGACGAAGGCGCCGAGGGACGTGCCCAGCTGGTCCTTCTTCTTCGGGATGATCGCCGTGTGCGGGATCGGCAGGCCCAGCGGGTGCCGGAAGAGGGCCGTCACCGCGAACCAGTCCGCGAGCGCGCCCACCATCCCCGCCTCCGCCGCCGCCGCGACGTACCCCGCCCAGGCTCCCGCCCCGGAGTTCCGCGCCCACGTCGCCAGCGCGTAGATCACCGCCACGAGGAGCAGCAGGGACGTCGCCAGCGCCTTCATGCGCCGGACGCCCCTGCTCTTCTCCTCGTCCGCGGCCGTGTACGAGAAACTCACCATGCGTCGACCTCCTACCTCAGGGACTCCCGGCGCTCCTCCCGAGTTCCCCCGTACATCTTCGCGATCACCGCCTCGATGTCCGGTTCCCGCACCGACAGGTCGACGAGCGGATGCGCGGCGGCCACCGCGGCGACCAGCGGGGCCGCCGATTCCGCCGCCGGGAAGGCGAGCCACTGCCGGGGGCCCTCCGCCCGTACGAAGCGGGCCCCGGGCACCTCGATCGGGGGCAGCTCGCGCTCCAGGTCCACCACCAGGAGCCGTTCGCTCTCCCCCACCTCGTGCAGGCCGGACAGTTCGCCGTCGTACATCAGGCGTCCGTGGTCGATGACCATCACCCGGGAGCAGAGCTGCTCGATGTCGGTCAGGTCGTGGGTGGTCAGGAGGACCGTCGTGCCCCGCTCCTCGTTCAGGTCCCTCAGGAACTCCCGCACCTTCGCCTTCGACACCACGTCCAGGCCGATCGTCGGCTCGTCCAGGTACAGCACCTCCGGGTCGTGCAGCAGCGCCGCCGCGATGTCGCCGCGCATCCGCTGCCCGAGCGAGAGCTGCCGCACCGGCACGTCGAGGAGTTCCCCCAGGTCCAGGAGGTCCACGCAGCGGTCCAGGTTCTCGCGGTAGCGGGCGTCCGGAATGCGGTACATGCGGTGCATCAGCGTGTACGAGTCCCTCAGCGGCAGGTCCCACCAGAGCGTGGTCCGCTGCCCGAAGACCACCCCTATCCGCCGGGCGAGGCGGGTGCGCTCGCGGGACGGGTCGATGCCCGCGACCCGCAGCCGGCCGCCGCTGGGGGTGAGGATGCCGGTCAGCATCTTGATGGTGGTGGACTTCCCGGCCCCGTTGGGGCCGATGTAGCCGACCATCTCGCCGCGCTCCACCCCGAACGAGATCCCGTCGACCGCCCGGACCTCCCGCTTCTCGCGGCGGACCAGGCCCGCCCTGCGGCGGACCGTGAAGGTCTTCTCCAGCCCGTCCAGATGGATGAAGGGTTCGGTGGACGACATCCCGGAGTCCTCAGCTTCCTGTCGATCGGTATGAGCGGATCCCCGCCCGCCAGGCGAGGCCCGCAACCCCGCAGCAGACGAGCGCCACCGGGGGCGACGCGAACGCCGCCCAGTCCGGCACCCCCGCCGGGGCCGGCCGGCCGAGCACGTACAGGGCGGGCAGCCAGCTCACGAACGCCAGCGGCACCACGTACACCACGCCCCGGACCAGCTCCTGCGCGAAGATCGACGGCGGGTACTGGAGGAGGGTGTTCCCGCCGTACGTGAAGGCGTTCGTGACCTCGGCCGCGTCCTGGAGCCAGAAGAGCGCGGACGCGCCGATCACCATCACCGCGCCGAAGATCACCGCCCCGCAGACCACCGTCACCGGCAGCAGCACGACCTTCACCGGCGTCCAGTCCACGTCGAGCAGGACCAGGCTCCAGACCAGGACGAGCAGCGCCTGCGCGACCCGGCCGAAGCGGCGCAGCGCGAACTTGTCCGCCGCGACCTGCGCGAGCAGCGGCGCCGGGCGCATCAGGAAGGTGTCGAGCGAGCCGTCCCTGACCCGCCTGCCCATCCGCTGGAGCGAACCCACCGTCAGGTCCGCGGTCCCGAAGGCGGTGCCGGCCGTCCCGTACAGGAAGGCGACCTCCGCGAAGGAGAAGCCGCCGAGCCCCTTCACCTGGCCGAACATCAGGAGGATGACGACGAAGTCGAAGAAGGTGACGCAGAAGCTGTTGAAGAGGGTCAGGGCGAAGGAGAGGCGGTACGCCATCGTGGAGCGGATCCACATGGCCGCCACCATCCGGTAGGTGCGGAGGGCGTCGCCGAGGCCGTCGTAGGTGCGGGACGGGTCGTCCGGTTCGCCCTGCGTACGGGACGGGTCGTCCCCCGTGCCCGTGACGGGGATCGTGGTCGTCGTCTCAGCCACCCTGCACCACCACCTTCCGCGTCGCCATCGCCTGCACCGCCCGGCCCGTGCCGAGCAGCGCCAGGGCCCAGCAGCCCTGGAAGGCGTACGCCCCCGCCAGCTCCCAGCCCTCGTACCTCGCCAGGTAGACGTCGGCCGGGACCTGGAGGAGGGAGGCCCAGGGCAGCATCCGGGCGATCTCGCCCAGGGCGCCCGGGAAGACGTTCAGCGGGAGCAGCATCCCGGAGAAGAACAGGCCGCCCAGCCAGGCCACCTGCATCACGCCCTGGCCGTCGAGCAGCCAGAACGCGCTCATCGCCACCAGGTACCAGAGCGCGAAGCCGACCACCGAGCCCAGGACCACCGCGAGCAGGAACGCCGCCCAGCCGCCGGGCCCGGACGGCAGGGTGAAGCCGAAGACGAGCGCGCCGAGCGTCATCGGGGCGACGCCCCGGCCGAGGAGCTGGAAGGCGGCCCGGCCGGCGTTGGCCGAGAACCACCAGGCCTGGAGGTCGGCGGGGCGGTAGAGGTCGACGGCGATGTCCCCGGTCCTGATCCGCTCGATCAGCTCCTCCTCGAAGCCGCCGCCCATCAGGCCGCAGACGGTGAGCAGGGCCTGCCCGATCCACACGTAGGCGAGGGCGTCGTCCATGGAGTAGCCGCCGAGGTGGGGCCGTTCGTCCCAGAGGGCGATGTACGTGTAGGAGAGGACGAGGCCGAAGACGCTGTTGGTGAAGACGCCCGCCGCCGTCGCCACCCGGTAGGTGGCGTAGCGCCGGAACCCTCCCGCGGCCACCGTCGCGTACAGCCGCAGCATGGGGATCCCTTTCCGAGGGGTGGACTCCGAGGGGGTGGACGGAGGCGAAGCGCACGACCCTAGTGGGCGTGCCATGTCCGACGCGACCCGTTTTCTCGTCACATTCGCGGCGCGTTATCTTCGAGTCGCTTTCATGACTTTTGGTGCATTACGGGCAATATGGGATGCCATGTCCCCTTCCTCGTCCCCTCCCTCCGGTACGAACCCGGGCGCGGGCCCCGGTACGAGCCCCGGCACGGACTCCGGCACAAGTCCCGGCACCGGCTCCGGTACGAGCGACCCGAGCGGCACCCCCCGGACCTCCCCCCCGGGCTGGGAGCCGAGGGATCCCACCCTGCGCCCGCCCGTGCGGGTGGCCGTCTCCGCGCCCGCGCCCCGCCGCCGGCACCGCCGCCGCGGCCCCTTCCGGCGCTTCCTCCGCCGCCTCCTCGGCGCGCTGCTCCTCGGCACCCTGCTCCTCGCCGGCGCCCTCGCCGCCGGATACCTCCTGGTGGAGATCCCGCCCGCCAACGCCGCAGCCGTCGCCCAGTCCAACGTCTACCTCTACCGGGACGGCACCCCGCTCGCCCGCGACGGCGAGGTCAACCGCGAGAGCGTCCGGCTCGACCGGGTCCCGCTCACCCTCCAGCGGGCCGTCCTCGCCGCCGAGGAGCGCGACTTCGCCACCTCCCGGGCCGTCGACCCCAAGGCGATGGTCCGCGCCGCCTGGAACACCGTCACCGGCAAGGGCCGCCAGTCCGGCTCCACCATCACCCAGCAGTACGTCAAGAACTACTACCTGGGCCAGGAGCAGACCCTCAGCCGCAAGGCCAAGGAGTTCTTCATCGCGATCAGGCTCGGCCGCGAGAAGAGCAAGCAGGACATCCTCCAGGGCTACCTGAACACCAGCTACTTCGGACGCAACGCGTACGGCGTGCAGGCCGCCGCCCGCGCCTACTACGGCAAGGACGTCGAGCGGCTCGACACCGCCGAGGGCGCGTACCTCGCCTCCCTGCTCAAGGCCCCCAGCGCCTACGACGTCATCACCCACCCCGAGAACCGCGCCAAGGCCGTCGCCCGCTGGCACTACGTCCTCGACGGCATGGTCACCGAGGGCTGGCTCGACCGGGCCGGCCGCGCCGCCCTCCGCTTCCCCGACCCGCAGACCGCACGCCCCGTCAGCGCCCTGTCCGGACAGCGCGGTTACGTCGTCCAGGCCGTCGAGGAGTACCTGACCGGCCGCGGGATCGTCGACGAGAAGACCCTCGCCGGCGGCGGCTTCCGGATCACCACCACCCTGGAGCCCGACAAGCAGGAGGCCCTCGCCGAGGCCGTCGAGGACCGGGTCGTCTCCCGGCTCGACCCGGACCGCAACCCCGCCGACCGCTTCGTGCGCGTCGGGGCGGCGGCCGTCGACCCGGCGAACGGCCGGGTCCTCGCGATGTACGGCGGGATCGACTACACCCGCCAGTACGTCAACAACGCCACCCGCCGCGACTACCAGGTCGGCTCCACCTTCAAGCCCTTCGTCTTCACCGCCGCCGTCCAGAGCGGCGCCCAGACCCAGCAGGGCCGGCCGATCACCCCGTCCACGCTGTACGACGGGACCAACCGGCGCCCGGTGGAGGGCTGGAGCGGCGGCCCGTACGACCCGGCCAACGAGGACGACGCGAGCTACGGCGTGATCCCCGTCGGCACCGCCACCGACCTGTCGGTGAACGCCGTGTACGCCCAGATGGCCGTCGACGTCGGCCCCGCACACGTGCGCGGGACCGCGATCTCCCTCGGCCTGCCCGGCTCCACCCCCGACCTCACCGCCTCCCCCTCCATCGCACTCGGCGCGGCCACCGCCAGCGTCCTCGACATGGCCACGGCGTACGCGACGCTCGCCGCCCACGGCAGGCTCGGCGCGTACACCCTGGTGGAGGACGTCTCCCGGGGCGGCGAGAGGCTGGCGCTGGCGGCGCCCCGGGCCCGGCAGGCGGTGACCCGCGAGGCCGCCGACACCACCACGTCGATCCTCAGGAGCGTCGTCGAGACGGGCACGGGAACGGCCGCGCAGACCGCCGGACGCCCGGCGGCGGGCAAGACGGGCACGGCGGAGGACGACAAGGCCGCCTGGTTCGCGGGCTACACCCCGGAACTCGCGACGGTCGTCGCGCTGATGGGCCAGGACCCCGAGACGGGCCACCAGAAACCGCTCTACGGGGCGCTCGGCGTGGACCGGGTCGCCGGGGGCGGGGCGCCCGCCGAGATCTGGGGCCGCTTCACCCGCGCGGCCCTGGCCGGAACGCCCCCTCGGGAGTTCGAACTCCGGCTGATGCCGGGGGTGGAGGCCGGAGGACCGGCGTCCGCGTCACCGACGCCGACGCCGAGCGCGGACGGCCTGGAGGAGTACGTGACCGGGGAGGCGGGCCCGGAGGCGGCGCCGGTCCCGGTCCCGGCCCGGGGCCCCGGCCAGGACGGCCGAAACGCCGACCCGGGCGCGCGGGGCGTCGGACCGGGCGCGTGGAGCATCCGCCCGGGGCCCGGCGCGCGTCCCGGCCACGGCACCCCCGCCCTCCCCCGTACCGCCGAACGGGGCACGCCCGGCGACCGGCGGGACGGTCAGTGACCCGAGGTCGCCTTCAGACCCACCACGGCCACGAGCAGCAGACAGACGAAGAAGATCCGGGCGGCGGTCGCCGGCTCCCCCAGGACCACCATGCCGAACACCGCCGCACCGGCCGCGCCGATGCCGACCCACACGCCGTACGCCGTACCGATCGGCAGGGTCTTGGCGGCCTGCGACAGCAGCACCATGGAGACGACGATCCCGGCGCCGGTGAACACGCTCGGCCAGAGACGGGTGAAGCCCTCGGTGTACTTCATCCCGATCGACCAGGCGACTTCCAGCAGACCCGCGACGACGAGCAGGATCCAGGCCATGACGACAGCACCTCCGTGAGACGGAACAACAGGGGTGCGTCGTCTTGTCGTGTGCCCGGTACGGCGCGTCTCGTCGGGGTCCTTCCAGGCTAGCAAAGAAAGGGCGGAGGCCCCGGTGACCATGGTCACCGGGGCCTCGTGGAGGTTCGCCCGCATATGGATAGAGGCCGGTCCTACGAATAGAGCCCGGTCCTACAGATAGAGGCCGGTCCTACAGATAGAGCCCGGTCGAGTCGGACGTCCCCTGGAACCGGTCCGCCGCCACCGCGTGCAGGTCGCGCTCCCGCATCAGGACGTACGCGACGCCCCGCACCTCGACCTCGGCGCGGTCCTCGGGGTCGTACAGGACCCGGTCGCCGGTCTCGACGGTACGGACGTTCTGACCGATCGCGACCACCTCGGCCCAGGCGAGGCGACGGCCGACGGCGGCGGTCGCCGGGATCAGGATGCCGCCGCCCGAACGCCGCTCTCCCTCCGGGGAGTCGGTACGGACCAGGACCCGGTCGTGGAGCATCCGGATGGGCAGCTTGTCGTGGGTGTTCTCGCTCACGGGGTGAACCTACCCGCCCGGGCGTGTCGCCCGCGCCCGGGAGCCGTGATCACCGGCCGCACCGGTGGCGTCCGCACCGCTGACGCCGGGACCGTCACCCCTTGCCCTTGCGGCCGGCCACGGCGATCAGCCCGACGACGGCGACGACCGCGAGCGCCGCCGGGACCACGCGGTCCAGACGGGGCGCGCCGTCCGCGTGGGTCAGGTGGGCCTTCACGTCCGAGACGACCCGGTTGACGGCGACGAAGGCGCGGCCGGCGGTCTGGTCGACCGTCGAGGCCACCTTCGCCCTGGCGTCCCCGATGATCGTCTTCGGGTGCACCCGAATGCCGATCTCGTCGAGAGTGACGGCGAGCTGCTCGCGTCGGCGGACGATGTCCGCCTCGATCTGCGCAGGGGTCCTGGCGTCCGACACCGCACTGCCTCCGTAGTCGTGATCGCCGTGATCGTCGTGATCCGGTCGTTGATGGACAGTCTGTCAGTTCCGCCGCCGAAGGGTCGCCCCAGACCCCCATTAGGCTCTGGACGCGTACGCGAACGTTTCCCGAGGAGAGCCATGAGCGAGCGACTGCAGCCCGGCGACACCGCCCCCGCCTTCACCCTGCCCGACGCGGACGGCAACGAGGTCTCCCTCGCGGACCACCGGGGCCGCAAGGTCATCGTCTACTTCTACCCCGCCGCCCTCACCCCCGGCTGCACCAAGCAGGCCTGCGACTTCACCGACAACCTGGAGCTGCTCGCGGGCGCGGGGTACGACGTCATCGGCGTGTCCCCGGACAAGCCGGAGAAGCTGGCGAAGTTCCGCGAGAAGGAGGACCTGAAGGTCACCCTGGTCGGCGACCCGGAGAAGAAGGTCCTGGAGGCGTACGGCGCCTTCGGCGAGAAGAAGCTGTACGGCAAGACGGTGACGGGCGTGATCCGCTCCACCGTGGTCGTCGACGAGGAGGGCAGGGTCGAGCGCGCCCTCTACAACGTGAAGGCCACCGGCCACGTCGCCAAGATCATCCGGGACCTGGGCGTCGAGGCCTGACACCCGCCCCGGGATGTGACGGGGATCGCACTTGCGGCCGATCCCCGTTTGCGAAAGCCACGACCGCGCAGAAGAGCCTCTTGTGTGTGTTTCCCGCAGAGAGGACTGACGGTCATGCCGGCCACCGACAACGACCCCGCGGCCGACCCCGAGGCCCTGAGACGCCACCCACGGCTCTTCAGGGCCGTCAGCCGGCGCAAGCAGCCCAGGCTGCGGCGGACCGACATCACGGTGACGGACGAGGCGGCGGTCAAGCGGGCCGTGAAGGCGGCCTCGCTCGGCAACGCCATGGAGTGGTTCGACTTCGGCGTCTACGCCTATCTCGCCGTCACCCTCGGGCACGTCTTCTTCCCGTCCGGGAACGACACGGTCCAGCTCCTGTCGTCGTTCGCGACCTTCGCCGTCGCCTTCCTGGTCCGCCCGCTCGGCGGCATGTTCTTCGGCCCGATGGGCGACCGGCTCGGCCGCAAGAAGGTCCTCGCGCTGACCATGATCCTGATGGCGGCCGGCACCTTTGCGATCGGCCTGATCCCGTCGTACGCCTCGATCGGCTTCTGGGCCCCGGCGCTCCTGATCGCCTTCCGGATGCTCCAGGGCTTCTCGACGGGCGGTGAGTACGGCGGGGCCTCGACCTTCATCGCCGAGTACGCGCCCGACCGGCGCCGGGGCTACTTCGGCAGCTTCCTGGAGGTCGGCACCCTGGCGGGGTACGTCGGCGCGGCCGGCCTGGTGACGGCGCTCACCGCGTGGCTCGGCTCCGACACGATGGAGGCGTGGGGCTGGCGCGTGCCGTTCCTGGTGGCGGGGCCGCTGGGCCTGGTCGGCCTCTACCTGCGGATGCGGCTCGACGAGACGCCGGCCTTCCAGCGCCTGGAGTCCGACGCGGCGCACCCGTCGGAGGCGGCGGACGCGGTGGAGACCACGACCAAGGGCGACCTGGCGAAGATCTTCCGGCAGCAGTGGCCGATGCTGCTGCTGTGCGTGGCGCTGGTGGGCGCGTACAACATCACCGACTACATGGTCCTGTCGTACATGCCGACGTACCTCTCGGACGAGCTCGGCTACAGCGAGACGCACGGTCTGCTGATCCTGCTCCTGGTGATGGTGATCCTGATCCTGGTCATCACCCGGGTGGGCAAGCTGAACGACCGCTTCGGCCGCAAGCCGGTCCTGATGGCGGGCATGCTGGGCTTCCTCTTCCTCTCCCTGCCGGCGTTCCTGCTGATCGGCCGGGGCGGGATCCCGGCGATCACGGCGGGCATGCTGATGCTCGGCCTGTCGCTCGTCTGCATGCTCGGCACGATGTCGGCGGCGCTCCCGGCCCTCTTCCCGACGGACGTCCGCTACGGCTCCCTCTCGGTGGGCTACAACCTCTCCACGTCCCTCTTCGGCGGCACGACCCCCCTCGTGATCACGGCCCTGATCGGCGCGACCGGCGACAACCTGATGCCGGCGTACTACGCGATGGGCGCGGCCCTCGTCGGCGTCATCGCCGTGGCCTGCATGAAGGAGACGGCCCGACAGCCCCTGGAGGGCTCGCCCCCGTCGGTGGAGACCCCGGAGGAGGCGGCGGAGATGGTGATGGCCCGGGCGCCGGAACCGAAGTTCTGACGCCCCTGCCACGGGCGCCCCGGCGGCCACTACGATGGTCGCGCGAGCGGCCGTGGTGGAATTGGCAGTCACGCTGGGTTTAGGTCCCAGTGGGGTAACACCCGTGAGGGTTCGAGTCCCTCCGGCCGCACGGTTCCGAAAAAGGACCGCCCTTCGGGGCGGTCCTTTTCCGTGCCTGCGGGGATGCTTCAGCCCAGCAGCTCCTTCACCACCGGCACCAGCGCGCGGAACGCCTTGCCGCGGTGGCTGATCGCGTTCTTCTCGGCCGGGGTCAGTTCCGCGCAGGTGACGGTGTGGCCCTCGGGCTGGAGGATCGGGTCGTAGCCGAAGCCGTTGGTGCCGGCGGGGGTGTGGCGGAGGGTGCCCGGCATGGTGCCCTCGACGACGCGTTCCGTGCCGTCCGGGAGGGCCAGGGCGGCGGCGCAGGCGAAGTGGGCGCCGCGGTGTTCGTCCGCGATGTCGGAGAGCTGGGCCAGGAGCAGGTCCAGGTTGGCGCGGTCGTCTCCGTGGGTGCCGGACCAGCGGGCGGAGAAGATGCCCGGGGCGCCGTTGAGGACGTCGACGCAGAGGCCCGAGTCGTCGGCGACGGCGGGCAGGCCGGTGGCCCGCGCGAGGGCGTGGGCCTTGAGGAGCGCGTTCTCCGCGAAGGTGACGCCGGTCTCCTTGACGTCGGGCACCTCCGGGTACGCGTCCGCGCCGACGAGTTCGAGGTCGAGGCCCGCGTCGGCGAGGATCGCGTGGAGTTCGGTGATCTTGCCCGCGTTGCGGGTGGCGAGGATCAGACGGGTCATGCCCTTGATTATCCCGGGGCAGGTGTCGTGGACCGCATCCGGTGCCCAGGCCCTCACGTCCCCGCGCAGGCCCTCATGCGCTACGGGCAGTCGTAGCGGTACGTGAAGGGGCGTCCGGGGCAGTCATGGCATTCGAACAGGTAGACACCGCCCAGGTCGCCCAGGACCAGGCCGGGCCCTTCGTAGGCCGTGTGCCCGTCTTCGATCGGGGTCCAGGCGCGGCGGGACACGGCGTCGGCTTCCGTGCTCTCCAGTGTCAGCAGGTGTTCCATCCTCCTGCCGCATTCGGAGCACTCCGGCCAGTCCGACTCCTGGCACCAGCCGGGATATCCGACCAGTTTCGTGCCCGGCGCGACGGAGAGGTGGCTCTGGTAGTCCCAGCCCGTCTCCAGGTCCAGGTCCAGGAACCGGAACTCCAACTCGTCCCACATGTCGCCGTGGAGGTCCCAGTAGGGGTACTCCGTCACCAGCTCGGGATGGACCACGCACGGGCGCGGGACGTGGTTCTCCCACCGCTCCGCCGGGCTCGGCGGAGTCTCCAGCACCTTCCCGACCGAGGCCGCCGCCCGCCATCGGACATGCGGAACGACCCAGCGGTGGCCGCTGTGCTTCCGCGGGCACCACAGGACCTGGAGCAGATCGCATCCATCGGGAAACGGGACTACGTCCGGAACGTCGGTGCGGTGGATCTGCACGACCGGCACCATCGGCGAACCCTCGTGCTCGGGGCACAGTGGCCAGTCCTCGTCGGCCGGCCACAGCAGCGGGCCTCCCACCGAACTGTCTCCGCGCGTCGGCTCGCCCACGCGCGGATGGAGCCGGACGGTCTCCTTCCGGAGGGGCGCCACCTCGGGAAACAGCTGCTCGACGTCGACTGGTCGCGGCGGTGTACGGCGGGTCACGCCGACAGGCTACGAGACGACGGTCGTGCCGGAACCGGCCGGTCTCCCCTCGTGGGCCGTCGCCGTCACCAGCACGGTCAGCCCGGCGTGCAGACCTTCGTGACCTCGCCCGCCGCGTTGGTGATGGGGGTGATGTCCGGGGTGGTGTCGCCGTTCTTCACCGCCGTGCGGACGGAGTCGACGCCCTTGGTGAGGTCGTCGACGGCCTTGGAGAGGTCCGCGTTGTCGGTGGTGTTCTTGAGGTTGCCCAGCTCGGTGGAGATCGAGGTCAGGGACTCCTCGATCTGCGTCGGGTCGTTCGAGGCGTTGGACACGGCCTGCTGGAGCTTGTTGACCGAGGTGGCTATCGCGTCGGCGGTCTTGACGCAGTCCATGGCGGTGTCGAGGGCCGCGCAGCCGCTCAGGACGGTGGTGAGCGTGGCGGCCGTGGCCACGGCGAGTGCGATGCGGCGCTTCAAGGTGGGTCCTCCCCCTGGGTGGGACGGGTGGGCGCACGGATCGTATCCGCGCGCCCGTTGTCCGTCAGGACGCCGTGGCGTCCGGGAGGGTTCCTCGGGGGATTCCTCGGCGGGTTCCTCAGAGGGTTCCGTCGAGGGCCTTGCGCTGGATCTCGGCCAGGTCGGCGCAGCCGCCGGAGGCCAGGTCGAGGAGGGCGTTGAGCTCCTTGCGGTCGAAGGGCTCGGCCTCGGCGGTGCCCTGGACCTCGACGAAGCGGCCGTCGCCGGTGCAGACGACGTTCATGTCGGTGTCGGCGCGGACGTCCTCCTCGTAGCAGAGGTCGAGGAGCGGGACGCCGTCGACGATGCCGACGGAGACGGCGGCGACGGTGCCGGTGAGGGGCTTGCGGCCGGCCTTCACCAGCTTCTTGGACTGGGCCCAGGCGACGGCGTCGGCGAGGGCGACGTACGCGCCGGTGATGGCGGCGGTGCGGGTGCCGCCGTCGGCCTGGAGGACGTCGCAGTCGAGGACGATCGTGTTCTCGCCGAGCGCCTTGTAGTCGATGACGGCGCGCAGGGAGCGGCCGATGAGGCGGGAGATCTCGTGGGTGCGGCCGCCGATCTTGCCGCGGACGGACTCGCGGTCGCCGCGGGTGTTGGTGGAGCGGGGCAGCATGGAGTACTCCCCGGTGACCCAGCCCTCACCGCTGCCCTTGCGCCAGCGCGGGACGCCCTCGGTGACGGAGGCGGTGCAGAAGACCTTGGTGTCGCCGAAGGAGATGAGGACGGAGCCCTCGGCGTGCTTGCTCCATCCGCGTTCGATGGTGACGGGGCGGAGCTGTTCGGGGGTACGGCCGTCGATGCGAGACATGGGTCGAGCCTAGCGGGGTGCGGGGAGGGGTCCGTTCCGCGTCGGCGTCCGGGTGGCCGGATACGGCGGGGGCGGGTCCGGCGGACCCGGCCCCGGTCCGCCGGACACGGCGAGGGGCCCGTTCCCCTGCCGGAACGGGCCCCTGCCGATGCGAGTCGGTCGCTCGCATCAGGTCCTCACATCATGTCTTCGATGTCCGCGGCGATCGGGTCCGCGTCGGTGCCGATGACGACCTGGATGGCGGTGCCCATCTTCACGACGCCGTGGGCGCCGGCGGCCTTCAGGGCGGCCTCGTCGACGAGGGCGGGGTCCACGACCTCGGTGCGCAGGCGGGTGATGCAGCCTTCGACCTCTTCGATGTTCTCGATGCCGCCGAGCCCGGCGACGATCTTCTCAGCCTTGGTGGCCATGTGTCTCTCCCTGTCCGTTCCGTTCGCGAGGACGCGAATCTCGGCGCACCTGCGGTCCGCTTTGACACGGTAACCCACGGTTGGCCCAACTTCGCGAGCGAGTGCAGCCGTTCTGCCGAATGATGACGATCACCGGCGGCCTGTCCTCAGCGGGCTCCCGGAGCCTATCGCAACTGGTCTACACCAGTGCGCAACGAGACGCGCACCCGGCTTGTTCCGGGCAGGGAGGACGCCCATGAGTAGCGACAGCGCAGCGGCCGCGCGGAAGAAGTCCTGGGGCAGCGGTCTCTTCCAGGGCCTCCAGAAGATGGGGCGCAGCCTCCAGCTCCCCATCGCCGTCCTGCCGGCCGCCGGCATCATCAACCGGCTCGGGCAGCCGGACGTCTTCGGCGCGGACGGCCTCGGCTGGGACAACGTCGCCAAGGTGATGGCGGGCGCGGGCGGCGCGCTGCTCGACGGCGGCCTCGGTCTGCCGCTGCTGTTCTGCATCGGCGTCGCGATCGGCATGGCGAAGAAGGCGGACGGTTCGACGGCGCTCGCGGCGGTGGTCGGCTTCCTCGTCTACTACACGGTGCTCCAGCAGTTCCCGAAGGACTGCCCGGAGGGGACGCGGGACATCGGCGGCGGCTGCCTGGGCGCGGACGACGCCTTCGCCGAGTACACGTACCAGAACCCCGGCGTCTTCGGCGGCATCGTCATGGGTCTGCTCACCGCGTACCTGTGGCAGCGGTTCCACCGGACGAAGCTGGTCGACTGGCTGGGCTTCTTCAACGGCCGCCGTCTCGTCCCGATCATCATGACGTTCGTGGCGATCGTGTTCGCCGCGCTCTGCCTGTGGGTCTGGCCGCCGATCGGCGACGCCCTGGAGAGCTTCAGCGACTGGCTGGTCGGGCTCGGCGCGTGGGGTTCGGGCATCTTCGGCGTGGCGAACCGGGCGCTGCTCGTCATCGGCCTCCACCAGTTCCTCAACGTGCCGATCTGGTTCCAGTTCGGCACGTACACGAAGCCGGACGGCACGGTGGTGCACGGCGACATCCCCATGTTCCTGGCGGGCGACCCGGAGGCGGGCCAGTTCCTGACGGGCTTCTTCCCGATCATGATGTTCGCGCTTCCGGCCGCCGCGCTGGCGATCACCCACTGCGCCAAGCCGCACCGGCGCAAGGAGGTCGGCGGTCTGATGCTGTCGGTGGCGCTGACCTCGTTCGTCACCGGCATCACGGAGCCGCTGGAGTACTCGTTCCTCTTCATCGCCCCGGTCCTGTACGCGATCCACGCGGTGCTCACCGGCGTCTCGATGGCGCTGACCTGGGCGCTCGGCGTGAAGGACGGCTTCAGCTTCTCGGCCGGCCTGATCGACTACGTGATCAACTGGAACCTCGCGACGAAGCCGTGGCTGATCATTCCGATCGGTCTGGGCTTCGCGGTCGTGTACTACGTGGTCTTCCGGTTCGCGATCACGAAGTTCGACCTGCCGACCCCCGGCCGCGAGCCGGAGGAGGTGGAGGCGGAGATGGAGCGGGACAACGTGAAGTGAGCCCGCGGCAGCCCCGCCGCGCCCGCGCGGCGAGCCCCGCCCAAGGCCCCCGGACCCCGTGGTCCGGGGGCCTTTCCGTGCCCGCTACGGAGCGTGTCCGAGCGGGTGAGAATTCACAGGTTCCTTATCTAAGTCGCGCGTGCTAAAACTGGTCTACACCACTCATTGGTGTAGACCACGCGGTCCAGACCACCGCGTTCCACGAGACGCCGCCGTCACCCCCTTTCACTGTCCTCTGGCGGCGCCTTGCCCACTGGAGGAAGTTGTGTCCACGGCTAGCGCCGCTCCCGCGGCCGAGAAGAAGAAGGGCGCCGGCGCGATGGCTGTCATGCAGCGCATCGGCCGCAGCCTCATGCTGCCGGTCGCCGTGCTGCCCGCCGCCGCGCTCCTGGTCCGGTTCGGCCAGGGAGACATGCTCGGCAGGGAGTCCCTCCCGGACTTCATCAACAAGCTCGCCGGTTACATGGCCGCCGGTGGCGGCGCCCTGCTGGACAACATGGCGCTGCTCTTCTGCGTCGGCATCGCCATCGGCTTCGCGAAGAAGTCGGACGGCTCGACCGCCCTGGCCGCGGTCACCGGCTACCTGGTCTTCCAGAAGGTCCTGGCGACCTTCACCGACAAGAACCTGCCGAAGGTCGCCGCCGTCGTCGACGGCAAGATCGTCATGAACGAGGCCCCCGTCAACGCCGGTGTCCTCGGCGGCGTGGTCATGGGCATAGTCGTCGCCCTGCTGTACCAGAAGTTCTACCGGACCAAGCTGCCCGACTGGGCCGGCTTCTTCGGCGGCCGCCGCCTGGTCCCGATCCTGTCGGCCTTCGCCGGCCTGGTCGTCGGCATCGTCTTCGGTCTGATCTGGCCGGTCCTCGGCACGGGTCTGCACAACCTCAGCGAGTGGCTCGTCGGCTCGGGCGCCGTCGGCGCGGGCATCTTCGGCGTCGCCAACCGCGCGCTGATCCCGATCGGCATGCACCACCTGCTCAACTCCTTCCCCTGGTTCCAGGCCGGCACGTACAACGACGGCGGCGTGGACTACCACGGCGACATCGCCCGCTTCCTGCACGGCGACCCGACCGCGGGCCAGTTCATGACCGGCTTCTTCCCGATCATGATGTTCGCCCTCCCGGCGGCCTGCCTCGCGATCACCCACTGCGCCCGTCCCGAGCGCCGCAAGGTCGTCGGCGGCATGATGTTCTCCCTCGCGGCCACCGCCTTCGTGACCGGTGTGACCGAGCCGATCGAGTTCACCTTCATGTTCATCGCGCCGATCCTGTACGCGATCCACGCGGTCCTCACCGGCGTCTCGATGGCGCTGACCTGGTCCCTCGGCATGAAGGACGGCTTCGGCTTCTCCGCCGGCGCGGTGGACTTCTTCCTGAACCTGGGCATCGCGTCCAACCCGTGGGGCCTGGCCCTGGTCGGCCTCTGCTTCGCGGCGGTCTACTACGTGGTCTTCCGCTTCGCGATCATCAAGTTCAACCTTCCGACGCCGGGCCGCGAGTCCGACGAGGAGCTCGCCGAGCTGCAGAAGGCCGAGGCGAAGTAAGCCGTACGGCACAGCGCAAGGCCCCGGAACCGTCCAGGTTCCGGGGCCTTCCCCGTGTCCGTGCTCAGACCTCGTACACCGCGCCCGATCTCGCCAGCTCCGACGGCCCCGCGTACACCTCGCGCGCGTCCGCCAGGTTCCGTTCGCCGTCCGTCCACGGCGGGATGTGGGTGAGGACGAGGCGGCCCACCCCGGCGCGGGCCGCCTGGGCGCCGGCCTCGCGGCCGTTGAGGTGGAGGTCCGGGATGTCCTCCTTGCCGTGGGTGAAGGAGGCCTCGCAGAGGAAGAGGTCGACGCCCTCGGCCAGCTCGTCCAGCGCCTCGCAGGTGCCGGTGTCCCCGGAGTACGCGAGCGAGCGGCCGCCGTGCTCGACCCGGATGCCGTACGCCTCGACCGGATGGCACACCTTCTCCGTGCGGACGGAGAACGGGCCGAGCTCGAAACCGCCCGACTTCAGCGTGTGGAAGTCGAAGACCTCGCCCATCGCGGTGGGCGACGGCGTGTCCGCGTACGCCGTGGTCAGCCGCTGCTCGGCGCCCTCCGGCGCGAAGACGGGGATCGCGTCGCAGCGCCCGCCCTCGTGCCGGTAGTACCGGGCGACGAAGTACCCGCACATGTCGATGCAGTGATCGGCGTGCAGATGGCTGAGGAAGATCGCGTCGAGGTCGTACAGACCGATGTGGCGCTGCAACTCGCCCAGGGCGCCGTTGCCCATGTCGAGGAGCAGCCGGAAGCCGTCGGCCTCGACGAGGTAGCTCGAACAGGCCGAGTCCGCGGACGGGAACGACCCGGAGCAACCGACGACGGTGAGCTTCATGGAGCGTGAACCTCCGTGGACGGGTGCGGGAATGCGCAGGGGAGGGGGAGGCTGTGCGGTCTGTCGAGCGTAAGGCGCACCGGGGCCCGTCGCTCCTTCGCGGTGGCCGGTTGTGGGCGAACTCACGGGCTCTGTCACCGGTTCGGATGGATGCCGCCCCGCCACGGCGGAGGGAGCCGCGCGCCGGTACCGTCGTGCGGTATGGACACGTCGTGGTGGCCCGTGATGGTCGGGGTCGTGGTGCTCGCGCTCGTGGTGGCGCTCGTCGACGGGTGGAAGCGGTCGCCGCGCCGCCCCTCCTCCCGCCGTCCCCCGGGGCGGACCCGGCCGCCGGCCCGGCCCGCGGAGCCGCGCGGGGGGCGGGGGCCGAAGGCCGGGGAGATCTGGTGGGCCGACGTGCCCTTCGAGGACGGGCCCGGCTCCAAGGACCGGCCCTGTCTGGTGCTCGCGGTGCGCGGGAGCGGCGCGCTCGTCGCCAAGATCACCAGTAGGCACCACGAGGAGCGGCCCGGGGTGATCGCGCTGCCGGCGGGGACGGTGGGCGACGCGCGGGGGCGGTCGAGCTTCCTGGAGACGGACGAGCTGCGGAACGTGCCGGTGACGGATTTCCGGCGGAGGGTGGGAGAGGTGGACCCGGCCCTGTGGGACCGGGTCCGTCATCTCGCGCGCTAGGGGGTGTCTCGCCGAAGGGCGAGGCTCAGGCCCAGAGCTGGCCCTGGACCGTCTCGATGGCCTCTTCCGTCGTCGCGGCCGTGTAGAGGCCGGTCGACAGGTACTTCCAGCCGCCGTCGGCGACGACGAAGGCGATGTCGGCGCTCTCCCCCGCCTTGACGGCCTTGTTGCCGACGCCGATGGCCGCGTGCAGGGCCGCGCCGGTGGAGACGCCTGCGAAGATGCCCTCCTGCTGGAGGAGTTCGCGGGTACGGGTGACCGCGTCGGCGGAGCCGACGGAGAAGCGGGTGGTGAGGACCGAGGCGTCGTACAGCTCCGGTACGAAGCCCTCGTCGAGGTTGCGCAGGCCGTAGACGAGGTCGTCGTAGCGCGGCTCGGCGGCCACGATCTTGACGTCGGGCTTGTGCTCGCGCAGGTAGCGGCCGACGCCCATCAGGGTGCCGGTGGTGCCGAGCCCGGCCACGAAGTGGGTGATCGAGGGCAGGTCGGCGAGGATCTCGGGGCCCGTACCGGCGTAGTGCGCACCGGCGTTGTCGGGGTTCCCGTACTGGTAGAGCATCACCCAGGACGGGTTCTCGGCGGCGAGCTCCTTGGCGACGCGCACCGCCGTGTTGGATCCGCCCGCCGCCGGGGAGGAGACGATCTCGGCTCCCCACATGGCGAGCAGCTGGCGCCGCTCCTCGCTGGTGTTCTCGGGCATGACGCAGACGATGCGGTAGCCCTTGAGCCTGGCGGCCATGGCGAGGGAGATGCCGGTGTTGCCGCTGGTCGGCTCCAGGATGGTGCAGCCGGGGGTGAGCCGGCCGTCCTTCTCCGCCTGCTCGATCATGTGGAGCGCGGGGCGGTCCTTGACCGAGCCGGTGGGGTTGCGGTCCTCCAGCTTCGCCCAGATCCGGACGGAGTCCGAGGGCGAGAGCCGGGGGAGGCGGACCAGCGGCGTGTTGCCGACCGCCGCCAGCGGGGAGTCGTAGCGCATGTCAGACCATGCCGCCGGCCACGGCCGGGAGGATCGTGACGCTGTCGCCGTCGGAGAGCTTGGTCTCGATGCCGTCGAGGAAGCGCACGTCCTCGTCGTTCAGGTAGACGTTGACGAAGCGGCGGAGCTTGTCGCCGTCGACGATGCGGGCCTCGATCCCGGTGTGGCGGGTCTCCAGGTCGGCGAACAGCTCGGCGAGGGTCCCACCGTTGCCCTCGACGGCCTTGGCGCCGTCGGTGTAGGTGCGGAGGATGGTCGGGATGCGGACCTCGATGGCCATGGCGTGGGCTCCTGTCGGAAGTGGCGTGATGGGCGCGCGCTGCGGGGGCCCCGCGCGGAGGGGATCGTACGGTGAGGGAGGCTCGGCCGGTCGCCGCCGGGCGCTCAGAGCGCGGCGCGGGCCGCTGTTCCGCTCGTACAGATCGCGCTGGCGAGGCGGCCCAGGTCGACGTGCAGGCGGGCCACGAGCATGACGGTGCTCGGAGTCTCTTCGCTCACGTCGTGGGAAACCATGGGCTCATCGTATCGATTCCCGGTCCGGGTTCCGGAATGTGATCTCACATGGTGGATGCTTCCTGACCGCCTGCCGGACCGTGCAGGTAGACGACGGTCGGAGTGCCGGTCCTGGGGTGCGGGAGGACCTCCGCGTCCACGCCGTAGACGGCGTCGAGGAGGGCCGGGGTGAGGACCTCGGCGGGGGTGCCGCCGGTGACGACCCGGCCCCGTTCCAGGACGTAGATCCGGTCGCAGTACGCCCCCGCCAGGTTGAGGTCGTGCAGGGCGAGCAGGTTGGTGGTGCCCAGGGTGCGGACGAGGGCGAGGACGTCGAGCTGGTGGCGGATGTCCAGGTGGTTGGTGGGCTCGTCGAGGACGAGCAGGGCCGGATCCTGGACGAGGGCGCGGGCGACCAGGGCGCGCTGGCGCTCGCCGCCGGAGAGGGTGGGGTACGGGCGGTCGGCGAAGCCGGTGAGGCCGACGCGGGCGAGGGCGGCGTCGGCGTGCTCGCGGTCGGGGGCGGTGTCGCCCTCCCAGAAGCGCTTGTGCGGGGAGCGGCCGAGGGCGACCAGTTCGCGGACGGTGAGCTCGAAGTCGGTGCCGGTGTCCTGGGGGACGGTGGCGACGCGGCGGGCGCGGGCCTTGGGGCCGAGGGCGCGCAGGTCGTCGCCGTCGAGGAGGGCGCGTCCGGCGGTGGGGGCGAGGGTGCCGTAGACGCAGCGCAGGAGGGTGGTCTTGCCGCTGCCGTTGGGGCCGATGAGGCCGACGGTCTCGCCGGGGCGGACGGTGAGGTCGACGGAGCGGAGGCGGTCCTCGTACGAGAGGCCCTCCAGGCGCAGTTCGGTCACGAGGGGTCCTCCGGGCGGGGCGGGAGCCCTTCCGGGCGCGGTTCGGTCACGAGGGGTCCTCCGGGCGGGAGCCCTTCCGGGCGCGGTTCGGTCACAGGAGCGCTCCTTCGGGGCGGCGGCGCATCAGCCAGAGGAAGAAGGGGCCGCCGACGAGGGCGGTGAGGACGCCGACGGGGAGGTCCTGGGGCGCGATGAGGGTCCGGGCGCCGAGGTCGGCGAGGACCAGGGCGAGGGCGCCGCCGAGCGCGGCGACGGGCAGGAGGCGGCGGTGCGGGGCGCCGACGGCGAGCCGGGCGGCGTGCGGGGCCATGAGGCCGATGAAGCCGACGGCGCCGCTCGCGGAGACCATGACGGCGGTGACGAGGGAGACGAGGACGAAGACGGCGGCGCGGAAGCGGGCGGTGTCGAGGCCGAGGACGGTGGCGTCCTCCTCGCCGACGAGGAGCAGGTCGAGCGGGCGGGCGAGGGCGAGCAGGACGCCGAGGCCGAGGACCAGGACGGCGGCGGGCAGGACGAGGACGTCCCAGCGGGCGCTGCCGAGGCCGCCGAGGGACCAGTACAGCGCCTCGCGGAAGTGCTCGGGGCGGCCGGCGGCGGCCAGGATCAGGGTGGTGAGGGCGGAGAGGATGTAGGAGACGGCGACGCCGGCGAGGACGAGCCGGGGGCCGGTCATGGTGCCGCCGCGCCGGGCGAGTCCGTAGACGAGGACGAGGGAGACCAGGGCGCCGGCGAAGGCCCCGGCGGGCAGGGCGAGGGTGGTGGTGATCCCGCCGCCGATGCCGATGACGAGGACGAGGACGGCTCCGGCGGAGGCGCCGGAGGAGATCCCGAGGAGGAAGGGGTCGGCGAGCCGGTTGCGGACGAGGGCCTGGAGGACGGCGCCGACGACGGCGAGTCCGGCGCCGACGACGACGCCGAGCAGGAGCCGGGGCAGCCGTACGTCGAGGACGATCGTCCGGTACGGGGAGGGCCCGGCCCGGCCGGTCAGGGCGTCGATCACCTGACCGGGCGGGACGCGGACGGAGCCGAGGGCGAGGGAGGCGAGGCAGGCGGCGGCCAGGGCGAGCAGGAGCCCGGCGACGACGGCCGGGCAGGACAGTCGGCCGGCCGGGGGCCGGGAGCGCGGGACCCGCGCCGGAACGGTCTGCTTCTCCGTGGTGCCGGGGGCGCGGGTCCCGGTGCTCATCGGGCGGCGGCCGGGTGGAGCTGGGCGGCCAGCTTGTCGACGGCGTCGGGGACGCGGACGCCGAGGACCGCGTCGGAGAGGGGCATCACGGCGAACCGGCGGTTCTTGATCGCGGGGACGTCCTTGAGGGCGGGGTCGTCGAGGAGCCGCTTCTTCTTCTGCTCGACGGTGGTGGAGCCGTAGTCGTAGATGACGACGACCTCGGGCTTGCGGGCGACGACCTCCTCCCAGGCGGCGTCGCCGAAGGCCTTGTCGAGGTCGGAGAAGACGTTGCGGCCGCCGGAGCGGGTGATCAGCTCGTTGCCGATGCCCTTGCCGCCGACGGTGAAGGCGGTCTTGTCGCCGCTGTCGTAGACGAAGACGGGGACGGGCGGGACGTCCTTGAGGCGCTTCTCGTTGGCGGCGACGGTGGCGCGGGCCCCGGCGATCCACTTCTCGGCGCGGTCGGGGACGCCGAAGGTGCGGCCGACCTCGGTCACCTCCTGGTAGAGGTCGTCCACGGAGGTCCTGCCGGAGGGGCAGTACTCGCCGTTGAGGCGGGTGGATATGCCCGCCTTCTTCAGGTCGTCGCGGCTGCGGCCGTCCTTGGCGTCGAAGGCGGAGGAGTAACCGCCGTAGACGAAGTCGGGGTTCGCGGCGAGCAGGGCCTCCTTGGAGGGGTACTCCTTCGCGAGGACGGGGACGGAGTCGTACGCCTTCTTGTAGGCGGGCAGGACCGCGTCGTCGAGGTAGGCGGTGCCGACGAGGGACTTCTCCAGGCCGAGGGCGATCATGATCTCGGTGACGTGCTGGTTCATGGTGACCACGCGCTTCGGCGGGGCCTGGAAGGTGCTCTTCACACCGCAGTTGGTGACGGTGTACGGGAATCCGGGGGCGGCCTTCGCGGGCTTGTCCGCGGCGGTGCCGGAGTCGGCCGAGCAGGCGGCGAGGAGCGGGACCAGGACGGCCGCGGAGAGGGCGGCGGGCAGCAGGGGGCGGCGCCAGGACATGACGGGGCGTTCCTCCTCCGGGGATTTCCACGTCCCCGATCGGTGGCGAGCGGACGGCAGGTCAGTTCCTGGCTTCCGCCCCGGAGGGGGCGGTCACAGTGGCGGGACCGTGCCGGATTCGCACCGGCTTCCTGGGTCCTGCCGTCCGTTGGTTTCGCGTCAGTGTCTCATTGGCGCCGGGCCGGTCGTCCGGGTGTCAGACGTAGCTCTCGACGACCTTCACGTCCTCCTCGGTCACCACGCCCTCGACGATGCTGAAGGAGCGGAACTGGAAGGGTCCGGCGCCGTCGGTGTCGGCGGTGGAGACGAGGACGTAGTGGGCGTGCGGCTCGTTGGCGTACGTGATGTCCGTGCGGGACGGGTAGGCCTCGGTCGCGGTGTGCGAGTGGTAGACGATCACGGGGTCCTCGTCCCGGTCGTCCAGCTCGCGGTAGAGCTTGAGCAGGTCCGCGGAGTCGAACTCGTAGAAGGTGGGCGAGCGGGCCGCGTTGAGCATGGGGACGAAGCGCTCGGGGCGGCCGGTGCCGGCCGGGCCCGCGACCACGCCGCAGGCCTCGTCCGGGTGGTCCGCGCGGGCGTGTTCCACGATCTGGTCGTACAGGGCCCGGGTGATGGTCAGCATGGCGACAGGATAAGCAGAGGGGCCCTTCCGTACCGAGGAGTGGTACGGAAGGGCCCGCATGCTGGGACGGGTGCGGTCTTCGTCCGGGATCAGGAGCGCTTGGCGAAGGCCGCGCCCTCGGGGTTGCGGGACTTCAGGACCAGGTAGGAGACGCCCAGGATCAGGCCCCAGACCGGCGCGCAGTAGAGGGAGACGCGGGCGCCCTCGTCGATGCCCATCATCACGATGACCATGCCGATGAAGAGGAGCGCGAACCAGCTGGTGTACGGGGCTCCCGGGGCCTTGAAGGTGGACTCGGGCAGCTCGCCGCGGTTCGCCTTGGCCCGGTAGCGGATCTGGCAGACCAGGATCATGATCCAGGCCCACATGCCGGAGATGGTGGCGAAGGAGACGACGTACTCGAAGGCCTTGCCGGGGGCGACGTAGTTGATCCAGACGCCGACGAGCATCAGCGAGGCCGAGAAGGTCAGGCCGAGCAGCGGGGTGCCGTTCTTGGTGAGCTTCGTGAAGACCTTCGGGCCCTGGCCGTTGAGCGCGAGGTCGCGCAGCATGCGGCCGGTGGAGTACATGCCCGAGTTGCAGGAGGACAGGGCCGCGGTCAGCACCACGAAGTTGACGATGGCGGCGCCGACGCCGAGGCCCATCTTCTCGAAGGCGGCGACGAACGGGGAGACGCCCGGCTGGAACTCGGTCCACGGGACGACCGACAGGATCATGATCAGGGCGCCGACGTAGAAGACGGCGATGCGCCACGGCACGGTGTTGATGGCCTTGGGCAGGACGGTCTTCGGGTCCTTGGACTCGCCGGCGGTGACGCCGACCAGCTCGACGGCGAGGAAGGCGAACATCACGATCTGGAGCGTCATCAGCGTGCTGCCGACGCCGTTCGGGAAGAAGCCGCCCTGGTTCCACAGGTGGGCGACGGTCGCGGTGTCACCGGCGTCGGAGAAGCCCACGGTGAGGATGCCGACGCAGATCAGGATCATGCCGATGATCGCGGTGACCTTGACCATGGAGAACCAGAACTCCAGCTCGCCGAAGAGCTTCACGGAGATCAGGTTGGCGCCGTAGAGGACGAAGGTGAACACCAGGGCGGAGATCCACTGCGGGATGTCCCACCAGTACGTCATGTAGGTGGCCGCGGCGGTGACCTCGGTGATGCCGGTGACGACCCAGAAGAGCCAGTACGTCCAGCCGGTCACGAAGCCCCAGAACGGGCCGAGGAACTCGCGTGCGTACTCCGCGAAGGAGCCGGACACGGGGCGGTACATGAGGAGCTCGCCCAGGGCGCGCATGATGAAGAAGATGACCAGGCCCGCGATCGCGTAGGCCAGGATGAGGCTGGGTCCGGCCTTGTGGATGGCCTTGCCCGCGCCGAGGAAGAGTCCGGTGCCGATGGCACCGCCGATCGCGATCATCTGGATCTGCCGGGCGCCGAGGCCACGCTGGTAGCCCTCGCCGCCGCCCACGGCCCCGTCGGTGCCGTCGTGCTGCTTGTCGACCTGCACAGAGGTCATGGTGGTGCGCCTTTCTCCATGCTGATCCGCGCGACTGCGAGTGCGTCTGCCGCGGACCAGATCCTGATCCCCCCGGATGTGGATGGAGTGCCACCGGCGGTCAGCCGGCCCGAGCGCCCTCGGGAACAGGGGTGGCGTCCCCGAGCGGTCGTGAAGATTTATCACGGGGTGGGCGGTGATCGAGGGAGTTGTGCGTGGCGCGGGTCACATAAAAATACGGACGCACCGGACTCAAGAGGGCCAAGCGGACGCTCGCATAACGCATTCGTTATCCGGATTTGAGCGTCCGCTGAGCGAACAGTCGGTGTCACGGTGCTTTCGGGCAGCCCTCAGGAGGACAGCAGGGTCTCCACCAGGGACTCCTGGAGGGCCCCCAGCCAGAGGTACGCCATCACCATCGGCTTGCGCGGGTCGGAGTCCGGCAGCCGGTAGAGCCGCTCGCTCTCCTCGTCGTCGGAGACGTCCAGGCGGGTCCCGATGGTCAGCCGGAGGTCGTTGAGCGTGCCGAGCCAGGCCCGGGACTCGTCCGGGGAGAGCTTGAGGACCGCGCCGCCCTCCCCCGCCGCCTCGGTGGCGAGGGAGTCCAGGGCGCGCACCACCACGAGGGCGTCCTGGCGCTTGCGGGCCCGCAGGTCGTTCTCGGTGTAGCGGCGGAAGTCGGAGGCCGCCGCCCGCAGCTCCTCGGTGTCGTCCCCGTACGCGTCGGGGAAGAGGCGCCGCAGGGCCGGGTCGGACGGGGGCTCGCTGGGGCCCTCGGCGAAGAGCGCGGCCAGCGGGTCCGCGTCGGCGGCGGGCTCGTCGCCCGGCCCGATCAGCTCCATGAGCTGCACGGAGAGGGAGCGCAGGATGGAGATCTCGACGTCGTCGAGGGCGACGGCCGCGCCGCCGCCGGCCAGGGCCTCGAAGCGGCCGGCCATCAGCCGCGGTCCTGGGTGAGGGTCGCCCAGAGGCCGTAGCCGTGCATCGCCTGCACGTCCCGTTCCATCTCCTCGCGGGTGCCGCTGGAGACCACCGCGCGACCCTTGTGGTGCACGTCGAGCATCAGCTTGTGCGCCTTGTCCTTGGAGTAACCGAAGTACGACTGGAAGACGTAGGTCACATAGCTCATCAGGTTCACCGGGTCGTTGTGCACGAGGGTCACCCAGGGCACATCCGGTTCGACGACCGCGGAGACCTCCTCGGCCGGTTCCGTACGTTCGATCTCGATAGGCGCGACGCTCACTCACCCCATGCTGCCACCCCCGGGGGCCCATCGCACAAACGGGCCGGGGCGCCGACACGCCCCCGGAGAGCCCGTCGCCCTAGAAATCGTCAGAGTGACGATTTCTGCGCTAGCATCGCCGGCATGAACGCTGCGGACCTTGGGCTGCCGGTGGACGTGCCGTCGACCGCGCTCTTCACCGACCAGTACGAACTGACCATGCTCCGGGCGGCCCTCGCGGCCGGCACCGCCGACCGGCGCTCCGTCTTCGAGGTCTTCACCCGGAGGCTGCCCGAGGGGCGGCGCTACGGCGTCCTCGCGGGGGTCGGACGGGTCCTGGACGCCGTCGAGAACTTCCGCTTCGACCCGGCCGTCCTGGAGTTCCTGCGCGAGCGCTCCATCGTCGACGGGCCGACCCTGGAGTGGCTGTCCCGCTACCGCTTCTCCGGCGACGTCTGGGGCTACCCCGAGGGCGAGGTGTACTTCCCCGGCTCCCCCGTCCTGCGGGTCGAGGGCTCCTTCGCGGAGTGCGTGCTCCTGGAGACCGTGATCCTCTCGATCCTCAACCACGACTCGGCCATCGCGGCCGCCGCCTCCCGCATGTCGGCGGTGGCCGGCGGGCGGGGCCTGATCGAGATGGGCGCCCGGCGCACCCACGAGCTGGCGGCCGTCGCCGCCTCCCGCGCCGCCTACGTCGGCGGCTTCGACTCCACGTCGGACCTGGCGGCCGGCTTCCGCTACGGCATCCCGACCGTCGGCACCTCCGCCCACGCCTTCACCCTGCTCCACGACAGCGAGAAGGACGCCTTCCGGGCCCAGGTCGAGACCCTGGGACGCGGCACGACCCTGCTGGTCGACACCTATGACGTGGCCGAGGCCGTCCGGACCGCCGTCGAGGTGGCCGGGCCGGAGCTCGGGGCCGTCCGGATCGACTCCGGCGACCTGCTGCTCGTCGCCCACCGGGTGCGGGCGCAGCTCGACGAGCTGGGCGCCCGGGACACCCGGATCGTGGTCACCTCGGACCTGGACGAGTACGCCATCGCCTCGCTGGCGGCGGCCCCGGTCGACGCGTACGGGGTGGGCACGCAACTGGTCACCGGCAGCGGCCACCCGACCTGCTCCATGGTCTACAAGCTGGTCGCGCGGGCCGCCTCGGCCGACCCGAAGGCGCCGCTCGTGCCGGTGGCCAAGAAGTCCCTGGGCGGCAAGGCCTCGGTCGGCGGGCGCAAGTGGGCGGCCCGCAGGACCGATGCGGCCGGCGTCGCCGAGGCGGAGGTCGTGGGCACCGGGCCCGTCCCGGCGGACCTCGCCGACCGGCAGCTCCTGGTTCGACTGGTCGAGAACGGGCAGGTGGTGGGTCGCGAGCCGCTGGAGGCCGCCAGGGACCGGCACATCGCGGCCCGTGCCGGGCTGCCGATGTCGGCGGTCCAGCTCTCGCGCGGCGAGCCGGTGCTGCCGACCGAGTACGCCTGAGGCGTGCGCCGGCCGGGCCGTACGGCCGACCCGCGGTACGCCCGCGCGGGACGACACGCCTGCGCAGGACGGCGTAGCCGCCGTAGTGGCCCGGGGCGCCCCCTCCCGAAGGGGAGGGGAAGTCTCTAGGCTCGAACCCACCCCCTCCGACGCCCGAAGGACACCCGCCATGCACCGCGCATTGATCGTTGTGGACGTTCAGAACGACTTCTGCGAGGGCGGCAGCCTCGCGGTGAGGGGCGGGGCGGACGTCGCCGCCGCCATCACCGACCTGGTCGGCCAGACGGCGGGCACCTCCTACCGGCACGTCGTCGCCACCCGCGACCACCACGTGGACCCGGGGGCGCACTTCGCCGCGCCCGGCGAGGAGCCGGACTACGTCACCTCCTGGCCCGTGCACTGCGTGGCGGGCACGGAGGGCGTCGGCTTCCACCCCAACTTCGCGCCCGCCGTCGCCAGCGGGGCGATCGACGCCGTCTTCGACAAGGGCGCGTACGACGCCGCGTACAGCGGGTTCGAAGGGCGGGACGAGAACGGTCTGACGCTCGCGCAGTGGCTGCGCGAGCGGGACGTCGCCGAGGTCGACGTGGTGGGCATCGCCACCGACCACTGCGTCCGGGCGACCGCCCTGGACGCGGCCCGGGAGGGCTTCCGGACCCATGTGCTGCTCGACCTGACGGCCGGCGTGGCGGAGGCGACGACGGGACGGGCCCTGGAGGAGCTGCGGGCGGCGGGCGTGGAGCTGACCGGCAAGCCGGTGGTCTGAGACGCCCCCCGGGCGGCGCGGCTCCGGGAGGGGCCTGCTACGCGGCGCGGCCCCGGGGCACGATCGCCGCGGGCGCCTCCCGCACCGCCGGCTCCCTGGGCAGGGAGCGGGCCGGGTGCCAGAGCTCCTGGGCGGCGCCCGGGGTGGACCTCCACAGCAGGCCGTCGGGGTGGTGCAGGACGGCGGTGACCTCGTCCGGCGTGGGCGGCTCGGTGTTCCCCCGGAGGTAGACCGCGCGCAGCCCCAGGTTCCGCAGCCGGGTCAGGGCGCGGGCCCGGTTCGCCGCGTGGACCAGGAAGCGGACCGTGGCGCCGTCGCCGGCCGGGCTGGGCAGCCCTATGGCCACGACCACGCTGCCTCCCGGCAGCTTGCAGAACCCTCCGTTGGGCATGCGGAACCACTCCCCCGTGGTCGGTGTCAATAAGAAAAGCGTCAGACGCACCTAAACACGATCGGCCGCCGCCCGCTAGAGGGCGACGGCCGATCATGCTTTGACCTGCGGTTTTACCGATTACTTCGTGGACGGACCCACGCGGACCGTGATCGTCTCGCCGTTCCTCGGCTCCTTGACGACCTCGATCTTGGTGTTGGTGTCAGTTACCTGGACACCGGCGCGCTGGGTCTCCTTGTACCAGTAGGTGCCCTTCCGGTCGTCGAAGACCGGGTTGCCCTTGAGCGACGGCACGAAGGTCGCGACGTCCGCCTTGTGGAGCTGGAGGGCGTCGGTCCGGTAGGTGCCGAAGGTGGAGTCGTACGCCTGGACGCGGTTGCGCATCAGGGTGCCGTCCTTCCACTTCAGCGGGGACGGGTGGGCGTCGACCGGAAGGATCAGACCCTGGCCCGGGTGGACCGCGGTGTTGTTGTCCTTCTGGGAGAGGTCCCACTTCCAGATGAGCAGACCGTTCTGGTACGGGTAGTGCTCGACCCAGGTCGACTTCTCGCCGGTGAACCCGAAGTTGTACGGGCCGACCTTCAGGGTCTCGTCGTACGAGACGTACTGGCGGTTCTCGGCGATGTAGTACTGCTCGTACGCCTTGGTGAAGCCCTTGCCGACGCGGGAGAAGCCCTTGGCGGCCCAGCCGTTGTCACCGTTCTCGACGTTGTCGGAGAAGACGGCGGCACCGTCGGCGGTCACGGTGACGGCGTCGGCCGTGAAGCCCTTGCCGCCCGCGCCGCCGTCCGTCTGGTAGCGGAAGCGGAGGTCGAACTTCTTGCCCGCGTGGGCGGACAGGTCGTAGACCAGCTTCTTGTGGGCGCCGGAGACGTCGGTCAGCGCCGGGGCGCCGCTGGCGTCGCGCGGGATCTGCTTGCCGTCGGCGGTGCCGTCCAGGGCGGTCCAGTTGGAGCCGCCGTCGGTCGAGACCTCGGCGTACAGGTAGTCGTAGTCGAGCTCGATGTCGTACCAGCCCTGGAGCTCCAGGGAGGCGGACTTCTTGCCGGTGAGGTCGACCGAGCGGGTCAGGGTGTTCTTGAGGTCGTCACCCATGCCGCTCCACCACTGCGTGTTGCCCTCGGCGGGCGCGACGATCTCGGTGGTGACCTGCTTCTTCGGCAGCTCGACGACGAGCGCCTGCGGGTTCTTGGTGTTGTACTCGGCGACGCCCAGCTTGTGGGTGGAGTTCCACTTGCGGGCCTGGTCGGCGACCTTGGTGTAGTTCAGCCAGCCGAGCTGGAGCTTGTCCCAGGCGTTCATGTCGCCGGGCAGGTCGCCGATGGCGTCCTTGCCGCGGCCGAGCCAGGAGCCGGAGGACATGAGCGACCAGAAGCCGGTCGAGTTCTCGGCGCCGGGCAGGCCGGAGGTGTCGTACAGGTCCGGCAGGCCGAGGTCGTGGCCGTACTCGTGCGCGAAGACGCCGAGGCCGCCGTTCTCCGGCTGCATCGTGTAGTCGCCGACCCAGATGCCGGAGTCGCCGATCTGCGTGCCGCCGGCCTTGTTGTTCGCCGGGCCGGTCTTGCCCGCGTTGGTGCCGTAGGCGTACCAGCGGTGGGCCCACAGGGCGTCGCCGCCCTGGGCGCCGCCGCCCGCCGACTCGTCCTCGCCCGCGTGGACGATCTGGAAGTGGTCGATGTAGCCGTCGGCCTCGTTGAAGTTGCCGTCGCCGTCGAAGTCGTACCGGTCCCACTGGTCGTACTGCGCCAGGTCGGCCTTGATCTGGGCGTCGGTGCGCCCCTTGGCCTTCTGGTCGGCGGTCCACGCGGTGACACCGTCGCGGACGGCGTCCCAGACGTTGGCGCAGTTGCTGTTGCCGCAGTAGTTCGAGCCGTAACGGGCCTCGTTGTACTCGACCTTGACCCAGTCGGAGACGCCGCCCTCGACCGAGTAACGGCCGGACGAGGTCTTCTCGTAATAGGTCTTCAGCGACTGCTTGGGCTGTCCCTTGGCGTCCTTGCCGGTGCCGAAGTACAGGTCCTGGAAGTGCGCCTGGTTGTAGTCCTTCTGCCAGGCCGTGGAGTTGTCGTTCTTGCGGTTCGGCTTGGCTATCCGGTTGTGCAGCGGGCCGGGCGTGCCGCCGAACTTCGGCTTCGGCTCGGTCGTGTCGTCGTCGGCGCGGTCGACGAGGGTGGTGTTGTCCACCTTGTCGCCGAACTCGACGAGGATCGTGAAGATCTTGTCGGTCTTCTCGCGGCCCAGCTCGACGTACTTCTTGCTGTCGAGCTTGACGACCTGGGAACCACCGCGGCGCTCGACCTTCTTCTTGCCGCTCAGCACCTGCTCCAGGGCGGCCTTGCGCTGCTGCTCCTGCTGCTCGCTGAAGGGGCCCTCGAGGTCGTGGTCGACCGCCGTCTTGTCGATGCCCGCGCCGGGCGCGCCGGGCGCCGGGTCGTGGCGGACGTCGGCCGGCGTCACGTTGCCGCCGTTGCCGGCCCATGCGGTGCTGAACGTCGAGGCGGTGGCGGCGGTGGCCGCGAGCGCCACGACGACTGCGGACGTTCTGATCGCCCGTCGTCTGTTGGTCACTTGATGTAGTCCTCCCCGGCGCCCGCGCTCACGGACCGAAGGTGGGGTGTCCGCCCGGCGGGTCGCGCGTCACAAGTGACGACATTCGACCGGAGTGAGGCAAGAAAAGACAGATCTTGACTTGCACATACCAACTGCACTATGCAGGAGCCGATTTCCGATAATCGAACACCCGGCGGGCGCACCGTGAAGGATTCTTGACGATCCCATGACCCTGTGCGCCCCCCGTGCACCGAGATCGGGCGGGGTCGCGCTTACCCCTCGTTCCCCCCGGGCATCCACCGTCGTAGAGTCGCACCGATGTCTTGAGGGGCGGGTACTCGTCATGCAGCGTCCGAACGCCGCACAGCTCACCTGTGGTTCGGCCACCGTCGTCCTCGCGACCGTCGCCCTGCTGCTGCTCTCCGGCACGACGGCGGTCCCCGGCATCGCCGCGGCCTGTGCCGCCGGCCTGCTGCTCGGCGTCCTCGTGGCGGTGACGATGCCGGGACGGACGGGGTCCGTCAAGACCTCCGCACCGGTTCGGTCCGCCGACGGGGTTCCCGGGAACGAGGAGATCCGGGTGCCGGCCGCGCGCGTGGGCGGGAGGGCCGGGACCCGGATCGGTTCGTGACGTCCGTGGCGTGAGGTCCTACTGCGGGACGGAGACCACCACCGTCTTCGCCGCCTTGTCGTGCAGACCCTGCTTGTACGGCTTGTCCACCAGGATCAGGATCAGCAGGAGCAGCGGCCACAGGCAGGCGCAGCAGATCAGCGCGGGCAGCCACAGCACGACGGCGCGCAGCAGCGACTGGCTCATCGGGGGCGTCGAGCCGTCGTTGAGCATCGCGACCCGCAGCTTCATCAGCTTCTTGCCGAGGGTCTGGCCTTTCCTGGCCGTCAGGACCGTGTCGTAGGCGACGTACGCGACGATCGTGATGAGCTGGAAGACGAGCTGGCCCCCGCCGTCGAAGCTGGTGACCGCGTCGCCGAAGTCGTCGTCTGACGACACCCGGTCGTAGACCTTGAACGGGATGCCGATGATCGCGAGCGGCACCGCGACGATGATCCAGTCGATGATCCGGGCGAGGATGCGCCGTCCGGAGTCGGCGAGCGGCGGCATGCCGGCGAGCGGATCGGTCCCGCCGTAACCACCGCCGTAGCCGCTTCCGTACGGGGGCGGGGGCGCGTTGTCGTACGGGGAGCCGCCTCCGCCGCCGTACGGGGAGCCGTACGGGTTCCCGGACTGCGGGTCGCCCGGAGGCGGGCCTCCCGGCGGCGGGCCACCGGGGGGCGGGCCGCCGGGGGGCGGCGGCTGGCCGCCGGCGGACGGCGGGGGCTCCTGGGGCCTCTTGCTGAACGGGTCCTCGTCGGGCGGCGGACCGGGCGGCGGCTGGTCGGTGCTCATGGGGGCAGTGCATCCCGGGCGGGACGCCCCCGCAAGGAATCACCGCCCGTTCGGGGGACCCTGCGCCGCCCGGCCCGCCGGCTCAGCGCGCCACGAAGGTGCGGGCGGCCTTGTCGTGCCAGCACTGGCGCCAGGGGCGGTCGAAGACGCACCACAGGACGTTGAGGACGCCGACGGCCAGGAGGCCCAGGACGCCGTACACGAGCCAGCGCTTCAGGGCCCCGCCGAACGTCGGCGGCTCGTGCGCCTCGATGTCCCGCACCTGGATCCCGCAGAGCTTCTTGCCGAGGGTGCGGCCCCACTTGGCGGTCGGCAGCACCTCGTACAGGAGCCCGACGACGACGAGCGCGGCGAGGGCGATGCCGAACTGGACGGAGGTCGTCGAGTCCACCAGCCAGACCTGGACGGTGGTTCCGGACTGCCGGGCCGCCTCGATCTTGCCCTCGATGTGGTCGAGCGCGGCGGTCAGGAAGGGGAAGGCGGCCGCGCCCACGAGGGCGCCCGTGACGAGGGAGTCGACCAGCCGGGCGACCAGGCGCCGGCCGAGCCCGGCGGGGCGCGCGGAGGCCTGCGCGCGGGCCGCCTGGAGGAACGGGTCCTCGACCGGCGGCTTCCAGGGGAGGACCGGCTGCTGCTGTTCCTGGGGCTGCGGGGTCCGGGGCTGTGACGCCTGGGGCTGGGGTTGTGACGCCTGGGGCTGGGGCTGGGGTTGTGCCTGCGGTTGTGCCTGCGGCTGGGGTTGTGCCTGCGGCTGGGCCCAGGAGGGGGCGGGGGCCGGGGCCGCGGGCTCCGGGGCCGGCCGGGGCGCGGGGGCCGGGGTGGGGATCGGGGTGACCGGCATGCCGCCGAGGCGCGCGGCTCCTCCGGTCGGGCGGGGGTCGGCCGGCCGCGCGGGGGCGGGTGCCGGGGACTGTGCCTGGGCCGAGGGCTTCGCCTGGGCCGGGGCCTGGGGTTGTGCCTGGGCCGGGGCCTGGGGTTGTGCCTGGGCCGGGGCCTGGGGTTGTGCCTGGGCCGGGGCCTGGGGTTGTGCCTGGGCCGGGGCCTGCGCCTCGGCCTCTTCGCCCGCGACCGGCCACTCCGCCGGGGTGCGCGGGTCGGCGGTCCGGGGCGCGCCCCAGGAGACCTTCTGGTCGCGGTCGCCGCCGAAACCGGTCTGCCGGGAGGTGTCCGCCTGCCAGGCCGAGGCGGGCTCCGCCGGGGCCGGCTCCTCGTCGAGGAAGACGGGCCCGGTCTCCTCCACGGTCGGTACGGGGGCGGGCTTCCTGGCGGCGGGGGCGGGCGCCGGGGACGCGGCCCGGGGCTGCGCGGCCACGGGCTCCTGGACGGGTGCCTGGGCCTGGGCGGGCACCTGGGCCCGGGGCTGTTCCTGGGCGGGGGACGGCGGGGCCGGGGACCGGGGCTGCTCCTGGGCCTGGGGCTGTGCCTGGGCCGGTACGGACGCGGCGGGACGCTCGGGCGCGGCGGCCGGAGTGGGGGCGGGCGCGGGGGCCGGGATCGGGCCGGCCGGGGCCGCCGCGGCGTCGTCCGAGGGGGCGGGCCGGCTCGTGCCGGGGACCCACGCGCCCCCGTTCCAGTACCGGATGTACCCGGGAATGGACGGGTCCGGGTAGTACCCCGCCTGCGGTACCTCTCCGCCGCCTCCAGGAGGAGTAGCCACTGCCCCGACTCCGTTCAGTCACAACGCCTTTGATCCGCACGGCAGCGCGCCGGGCGTGCCGCGCCCAGGGATGACAGTAACGAAGAACCTCGCCGAGGGAAGAAAGAGCCGACGAGAAAGGCCGCCTTCGGGCGACACGCCCCGGAATCGATCACTCCCCGTGATGTTCGGGCCGATGCATCCGGTTCGCTCGTCCCGAGGAGCATGCCCGGGACGCCTGCGGGCACACGGGCCGGAAAAAACTTCCTGGAAAAAACTTCCCGAAGTCGCGTAATGAGTCGGGGGCACCCCGCTCTCTCCTGGTGAAGGCCCGCCCGGGGCCCTCCGCGAGAAGGAGTACGACCATGCAGAACACGGACGACACCACCGTCGAGCGCGAGCTGGAACTGAAGCTGGTGCTCTCCCCCGAGCGTGCCGTGCCGGTGCCCGCCCGGCTCGCCTACCGGACCGACGACCCGTACGCCGTCCACATCACCTTCCACGTCGGCACGGACCACCCGGTGAACTGGACCTTCGCGCGCGAACTGCTCGTCGAGGGCGTCTTCCGGGCCTGCGGCCACGGGGACGTCCGCATCTGGCCCACCAAGGTCGACGGCCGCGGCGTCGTCCTGATGGCGCTCTCCTCCCCGGACGGCGACGCCCTCCTCGAAGCCCCGTCCGCGCAGGTGTCCGCCTGGCTGGAGCGGACCCTGCGCGCCGTGCCGCCGGGCACCGAGTCGGAGCGGCTCGGCATCGACGACGGGCTCGCCGAGCTGCTCGCGGCCACCGTGGCCGCCGACGACCTGTGGCTGCGCGACCCGTGGCCGTCGGACGAGTCGCAGGACGGCGAGCACTGATCCCGTGCGCAGGCCCTTCCGGGGAGGCTCAGAAGAGCTTTCCGGGGTTGAGGAGCCCGAGGGGGTCGAAGGTCGCCTTGATCCCGCGCTGGAGCTCCAGGCCGACCGGCCCCAGCTCGCGCGCCAGCCACTCCTTCTTGAGGACGCCGACGCCGTGCTCGCCGGTGATCGTGCCGCCGAGGGCGAGCCCGAGCGCCATGATCTCGTCGAAGGACTCGCGCGCCCGCCGCGACTCGTCCTCGTCGGTGTGGTCGAAGCAGACGACGGGGTGGGTGTTGCCGTCGCCCGCGTGCGCGCAGACGCCGATGGTCAGGCCGTACTTCTCCGCTACGGCCGCCGTGCCGTCGAGCATCTCGGCGAGCCGGGTGCGGGGCACGCACACGTCGTCGATCATCGTGGCCGACTTGATGGTCTCCAGGGCGGTGAGGGAGAGCCGGCGGGCCTGGAGGAGGAGTTCGGACTCGGCGGCGTCGGCGGCCGGGACGACCTCGGTGGCGCCCGCCGCCGCGCACAGCTCGCCGACGGCGGCCAGGTCGGCGGCCGGGTCGGGGGTGTCGAAGGCGCACAGGAGGAGCGCCTCGGTGGTGTCGGGCAGCCCCATGCGCGCCGTCCTGTTGACGGCCCGGACCGTCGTGCCGTCCATCAGTTCGAGGAGCGAGGGGGTGTGGCCGCGCTCCATGATCGCGCAGACGGCGGCGCAGGCAGCGGCGGCGGAGGGGAACTCGGCGGCGAGCGCGAGCTGTGCCGGGGGCTGCGGCTTGAGGGCCAGGACCGCCTTCACGACGATGCCGAGGCTGCCCTCGGAGCCGACGAAGAGGCGGGTCAGGTCGTATCCGGCGACGCCCTTGGCGGTGCGGCGGCCGGTGGTCAGGAGCCGTCCGTCGGCGAGGACGACGTCGAGGCCGAGGACGTACTCGGCGGTGACCCCGTACTTGACGCAGCACAGGCCGCCGGAGGCGGTGCCGATGTTGCCGCCGATGGTGCACGTCTCCCAGCTGGACGGGTCCGGCGGGTAGTACAGGCCCCGTTCGGCGACGGCCCGGGACAGGACGGCGTTGACCACGCCCGGTTCGACGACGGCGATCCGGTCGACCGCGTCGATCTCCAGGATGCGGTCCATCCTGACCAGGGAGAGCACGATGCAGTCGTCGGAGGCGTTGGCGCCGCCGGACAGGCCGGTGCGGGCGCCCTGCGGGACGACGGGGACGCGGAGTTCGGTCGCGGTCCGCATGACGTGCTGCACCTGTTCCACGGTGCGCGGGAGCACGACGGCCGCGGGGGTGCCGGCCGTGCAGAAGCTCGCCATGTCGTGGGCGTAGGAGGCCGTCACGTCGGGGTCGGTGAGCAGGGCCTCGGCGGGCAGTCCGGTGAGCAGGCGCGCGTGGAGCCGTGACCGGAGGTCGTCCTTCTGCGGCGTCTGGAGATCGTCCATGCGTCCAGCGTGGCACCCGGGGCCATCGGTGTGAACCCGCCGGAGCGGGCGCTTCGTGTGCTCTTCGTACGGGCGGGGCCGGGCGCACAGTGAGTGCCGTGAAGAGCCAGAACGTGTCGAGGACGGTCCTCGCCGCCGGTGTGGGCGCGGTGCTCGCGGCGACGGCGCTGCTGTACGCCCCGGAGTTCCTCGGCCGGGGGACGCCGCCCCCGCCGGGACCGGCGGAGCGGGCGGTGATCGCGGCCCACGCGGGCGCGCAGGCGGCGCTCCCGGACCTGGCCGCGCTGATCGCGGACCGGGAGAAGTGGCTGTGGGCGCACCCGGACGACGGGGCGTCCTGGGCGGAGCTCGGCGCGGCGTACACGGAGCGCGGGACGCGGCTCGGGGACGTACGGGACTATCCGCGGGCCGAGGAGGCGCTGCGGCGTTCCCTGGCCGAACGGCCCGCCGCGCGCGGCAACACGGCCGCGCAGCTCGGCCTGGGGGCCCTCGCGGGGGCGCGGGGCGACTGGCGGGCCGCCAGGGAGTGGGGCGAGCGGGTGCGGAAGGCGGAGCCGGGGCGCTGGCCGGCGTACCCGGTCCTGATCGACGCGTACAACGGCCTCGGGGACTACGGGGCGGCGCGCGGGGCGATGGAGAAGCTGGAGAAGCTGCACGCGGGCGCGGCGGTGCGCGCGCGGGCCTCCCAGACGTTCCGCGACCGGGGCTGGCGCGAGGACGCGGACGCGGCGGCCCTGGACGCGGCGGCGCTCGCGGAGGCGGACGCGGAGAAGGCGGCGGCCCTCGGGCGGCTCGGGGACCTGGCGTGGGAGCGGGGCGAGCCGGAGGAGGCCCTGGAGCGGCACGGGGCGGCGCTGCGGCTCGTACGGGACCACGGGCCCTCGCTCGCGGGCCGGGCGCGGGCGCTCGCGGCCCTGGGGCGCACGGAGGAGGCCGTACGGGACTGGCGGGCGGCCCTGGCCCGGCTGCCGCTGCCGGAGTACGTCCTGGAGGCGGGCGAGCTGTACGAGTCGCTGGGCCTGGAGGGGGACGCGCGGACCCTGTACGAGCGGCTGCGGACGGGCACCTGGGCACGGGCGGAGGTGCCCCTGGGACTGCTCGACGCGGACCACGGCGATCCGGCGGCGGCGGTGGTCCGGCTGCGGGCGGAGTGGGCGCGCGGGCACCGCTCGGTGGGGACGGCGGACGCGCTGGGCTGGGCGCTGTTCCGGTCGGGGCGGGCGGCGGAGGCGCTGGAGTACGCGAAGCGGGCCACGGAGGAAGGGCTGCGGAGCGCGCTCTTCTCGTACCACCGGGGCGAGATCGAGCGGGCGTTGGAGCTCCGGGGCCCGGCCCGGCGCCATCTGGCGGAGGCCCTGCGGATCAACCCGGCCTTCTCGCCCCTGCACGCCCCGAGGGCGGCGGCGGCGCTCGCGGCGGTCGGGGAGCCGCCGGACGAACTGCCGGAGGGGGTGGTAGGGCCGGAAGGGGTACGGCCGGAGGGGCCTTCGGGTACGGAGGGGCCTTCGGGTACGGAGAAGACGGCGGCTCCGGGGGCCGACACGCGCGCGTAGGCGCGGTGCGGGAGGGCGGGGTCGGTGCCGTGCGGCACGGGCCGGTGCGTGGAAGGCGTGGGGAGCCGGGCACGCGCGCGTGGGGTCAGGTGCGCGCGCGTGCCCGGCCGTCCTCGAAGGGTGGCGTCCCGGGCGAGCCCCGTGTCCCGCCGGAACGCCGGGGCCGTGCGCCGGGGCCGGTGGGTGGCCGGGCCCGGGCCGGCCCGGTCGGTGGCGCGGCGAGGGGGTCCGGGGTGCTGCCCCGGACCCCCTCGCGCGCGTGGGCGGCTCCCAGAGGTTCCTCTAGAGGTTGCCGCGCTTCTCCTGCTCGCGCTCGATCGCCTCGAAGAGGGCCTTGAAGTTGCCCTTGCCGAAGCCCATCGAGCCGTGGCGCTCGATCATCTCGAAGAAGACGGTCGGGCGGTCCTGGACCGGCTTGGTGAAGATCTGGAGCAGGTAGCCGTCCTCGTCGCGGTCGACGAGGATCTTCAGCTCGCGCAGGGTCTCGACCGGCACCCGGGTCTCGCCGGCCCACTCGCCGAGGGTGTCGTAGTACGAGTCGGGGGTGTCGAGGAAGGCGACACCGGCGGCCCGCATCGCGCGCACGGTGGCGACGATGTCGTTGGTGGCGAGCGCGATGTGCTGGACGCCGGCGCCGCCGTAGAACTCCAGGTACTCGTCGATCTGCGACTTCTTCTTCGCGATCGCGGGCTCGTTGATCGGGAACTTCACCTTGAGGGTGCCGTCCGCGACGACCTTCGACATGAGCGCCGAGTACTCGGTCGCGATGTCGTCGCCCACGAACTCCTTCATGTTCGTGAAGCCCATGACCTTGTTGTAGAAGCCGACCCAGTCGTTCATCTTGCCGAACTCGACGTTGCCGACGCAGTGGTCGATGGCCTGGAAGGTGCGCTTGGCCGGGGGCTCGACGATCGGGTTCGCGGAGACGAAGCCCGGCAGGTACGGGCCGCTGTAGCCGGAGCGCTCGACCAGGGTGTGGCGGGTCTTGCCGTAGGTGGCGATGGCGGCGAGGACGACGGTGCCGTGCTCGTCCTTCACCTCGTGCGGCTCGGTGACGCCGGTGGCGCCGTGCTCGACGGCGTACGCGTAGGCGGCGCGGGCGTCCGGGACCTCGATCGCCAGGTCGACGACGCCGTCGCCGTGCTCGGCGACGTGCTCGGCGAGGAAGCGGCCCCGGTCGGTGGAGGCCTTGATGACGGAGGTGAACACGAAGCGCGCGGCGCCGTTGGTGAGGACGTAGCTCGCCGTCTCGCGGCTGCCGTTCTCCGGTCCGGAGTAGGCGACCAGCTTCATGCCGAAGGCGGTGGAGTAGTAGTGGGCGGCCTGCTTGGCGTTGCCGACGGCGAAGACGACCGCGTCCATTCCCTTCACGGGGAAGGGGTCGGCCTGCCGCGCCGTGGAGGGGGTGTGGTGGATGGTCTCAGTCATGGCAGCAATGTCCCGCCGTTCGGCAAGGTGCGCAAGAGTTCGCTGACTCCCTGGTCAATCTGTACAGCGGCACGCCAGGATGGTCGGGCGACTTGTACATCCTGACCACGGAGGGGCCGCTGTGGCGATCGATCATTTGGACGGGCGGCTGATCGCGCTGCTCGCGCGCGAACCGCGCATAGGGGTTCTGGAGGCGTCCCGGCGCCTGGGGGTGGCGCGGGGGACGGTGCAGGCGCGGCTCGACCGGCTCCAGGCGTCGGGGGTGATCAGGGGGTTCGGGCCGGAGGTGGACCCGGCGGCGCTCGGCTATCCGGTGACGGCCTTCGCGACCCTGGAGATCAAGCAGGGGCAGGGCGCGGACGTGCGGGGGCACCTGACGACGGTGCCGGAGGTCCTGGAGCTGCACACGACCACGGGCCACGGGGACATGCTCTGCCGCCTGGTGGCCCGCTCGAACGCGGACCTCCAGCGGGTGATCGACAAGGTGGTGGGGTTCGAGGGGATCGTGCGGGCGTCGACGGCGATCGTGATGGAGAACCCGGTGCCGCTGCGGATCATCCCGCTGGTGGAGCAGGCGGCGAGCGGGGAGCCGCCGGCGTAACGGACCGGCGCGTACGGAGAAGCGCCCACAGCGAATTCCATGCAAAGAAGTACTTGCAAAGAAAGCCTTGCAAGTACTTCTTTGCATGTCTACGCTCAGGGCATGCCCGAGCCCGAGAAGCGCCCCGGGGAGACCCCCGGAGAACACGTCGTCCGCCCCCTCGACCCCCGCTCCCTGCGCGGCCTCGCCCACCCCCTCCGCATCCAGCTCCTCCGCTCCCTGCGCCGCCAGGGATCCGCCACCGCCTCCCAACTGGCCGAGCGGCTCGGGGAGTCCAGCGGGGCGACCAGCTACCACCTGCGCCAGCTCGCCGCCCACGGCTTCGTCGAGGACGATCCGGAGCGCGGCAAGGGCCGGGAGCGGTGGTGGAAGGCGGTCCCGGGCGGCACGGTCTTCGACGAGTCGCTCTACCGGAACCAGGACCCGGAGGTCCGGGGCGCCGTCGACGTCTACATGCACGAGATCGCGAACATCCACACCCAGGAGCTCAACACCTACCTCGGCACCCGGGCGGACTGGGACCAGAAGTGGCTCGGCTCCGCCGACATGAGCGACTTCACGCTGCGGCTGCCGCCCGCGAAGCTGCGCGAGCTCAGCGAGAGGGTGCACGCCCTGATGGAGGAGTACCGGACCGCCCCCGAGCAGGACGCGCCGGACGCCGAGCGCGTACGGGTCCACCTCCACGCGTTCCCGCAGCGCGAGGACTGAGCGCCGCGCCCGCCGAGCATCCCGAACCCAGCAAGGAAGGACCGCGCACATGCATGCCGACATCCACCTCCAGCTGCACGCCCTGACCGCCGCCGAGGCCCACCGGGCCGCCGAACGCCCGCACGCCGAAAGGGAATCCCCCACCCTCCGCGTCCAGATCGGCCGGCGCCTGGTCGAGCTGGGACTGCGGCTCGCGACGCCGGCCGACCGCCCGGTCACCCTGGCCGCATGACCGCTCCGGGGGGACACGAGAAACAAGGGGACGCACGGCCGCTGGCCACCGTCCTGGCCGCCAACGCCGTCTCGATCACCGGCAGTTCGCTCACCCTCATCGGCGTCCCGTGGTTCGCCCTGGAGACCACGGGAAGCCCCGGCAAGGCCGGGTTCGTCGCCTTCTGCGCGGCCCTGCCCGTCCTCGTCTCCGCCCTCGCGGGCGGCCCGGTCATCGACCGGCTCGGCCGCCGCCGGGTCAGCGTCGCCTCCGACCTGGTCTGCGGCCTGGCGCTCGCCGCGATCCCGCTCCTGCACCACGCCGGGGTCCTGCGGTTCTGGATGCTGTGCGCCCTGATGGCGGTCAACGGCCTGTGCCACGCGCCCGGCGAGATGGCCCGGCACGTCCTGGTCCCCGACCTGGCCGGGCGCGCCGGGACCTCGCTCACCCGGGCCGCGAGCCTGTACGACGCCGTGTCGCGCGGGGCCCGGATGGCGGGCGCCGCCGTCGCCGGACTGCTCGTCGCGTTCATGGGCGCCGACACGGTCCTGCTCCTCGACTCCGCGACCTTCGCCCTCTCCGCGCTGCTCGTCCTGGCCGGACTGCGCGGGGTGCCCGCGGCGGAGCCGGTGCGCGGCGGCCCGGCGCTCTCCCCCGCCCGCTACCGGGCCGACCTGCGCGAGGGGTACGCCTTCCTGTTCCGCGCCCGGCTGCTGCTCGGCATCACCGTGATGGTGATGGTGACCAACGGCCTCAGCCAGAGCTGGAGTTCGGTGCTGCTGCCGGTGCACGCCCGGGAGGAGCTGGGCGGTCCCGCCGCGCAGGGCCTGCTCGTCGCGGTCTTCGGCGGCTGCGCCCTCGCGGGGGCGCTGCTCTACGGGGCGGTCGGGGAGCGCTTCCCGCGCCGGGCCGTGTTCACGGCCGGGTTCCTGGTCGGCGGCGCCCCGCCGTACGTCGTGGCCGCGCTCACCGACACCACCGCGCCGCTCCTGGTGACGCTCGCGGCGGCCGGGTTCGGCGTCGGGGTGCTCAACCCGATCCTGTCCACGGTGATGTACGAGCGGGTCCCCGAGGAGCTCCGCAGCCGGGTCATGGGCGCGAGCACGGCGGGGGTGCTGCTCACGACCCCGCTGGGCGGCCTCGCGGCCGGCCTCCTGGTCGAGCGGGTCGGCCTGACGGCGACGCTGCTCGGGATCGGGGCGGTCTACTTCCTGGCGACGCTCTCGCCGCTGGTGTTCCCGGCGTGGCGGGAGATGGACGCGAAGCCCGCACCCGCCGGCCCCTCCGGGGAGGTCAGCAGGACGGAACCTTCGCGTCCTGCCCCTGCTCCAGGGCCCTGAGGGACTCCACCGCGTCGCCGAGGGCGGTGACGGGCACGAGCCGCATGCCCTTCGGCAGCTCGGCCTCCGCGTCCGAGCACTCCGCCTTCGGCACCAGGAAGACGGTGGCGCCGTCCCGGGCGGCGGCCTGCGTCTTGAGGGAGACCCCGCCGACGGCGCCGACCTTCCCGTCGGGCGCGATCGTGCCCGTACCGGCGACGGTCCGGCCGCCGGTGAGGTCGCCGCCGTCCCCGTCCCCGTCGAGCTTGTCGACGATGCCGAGGGAGAAGAGGAGCCCGGCGCTGGGCCCGCCGATGTCGGCGAGGTGCAGGGTCACCTTCACCTTCTCGGGGTCCTTCTTCAGATAACCGAGGGCGGCGAGGGCGGCCGCGTCCTGCGACTGCCGCATCTGGCCCAGGTTGTGCTTCTCGACCTCCGCGTCCGACTTCCCCGAGGGGTAGACGGAGCCCTTCGGCAGGACGGCCCGGTCGGTGCGGAACCAGGCGTCGGCCACGTCCCCGAAGCGGATGTCCGCCGACGGCCCGGTCGCGAGGATCGTCGTCATCCGCAGCTGCCCCTCGGTCTTCCGGACCGGGGCGCCGGTGACCGTGATGACCTGCTTCCCCTTGTCCTCGCCCAGCACGTCGGCGGTCGTGCCGGGCTGCGCGATCGCGTACGGCAGCGGCGCGAGCCCGACGACGGCGAAGAGCGCGGCGACGGGCAGCGCGCAGAGCGCGAGGGCACGGGGACGGGAGAGGCTGGAGAGCACGCGTCCAATCTACTGGGGCGCGCGGGGGTACGGGGCCGGGGGCCGGGCGTCAGGCGAGGTGGCGGGCGAAGAAGGACCGCAGCTCCCGGCGTACGGAGGAGACCGCCGCGGCCGGACGCGCGGGGCCGATCAGCGCGTCCCGGGTCCCGGCGGTGACGAGTCCCGCCGCCCGGAGCCGCGGGACGAGGAAGGCGTGGTCGCCGAAGACCCAGTGGCCGGCACCGGCCAGCCGGACGCGGCGGCCCGGGACGCCCTCCCAGGAGGCGGTGAGGCGGGCGGCGCCCTCGAAACCGTCCGTACGGAAATGCAGCAGGGGCCGGTCGAGGCCCTCCACGGGGTCCAGGTCGAGGTACCCCTCCAGATTGGCCGCGGCGGCGATCCGGTCGTCGCCGGCCAGCGCGGACACGGCGGCGGTGCCGCCCGCCGAGTGCCCGTAGATCCCGATCCTGCGCCGGTCCATGGCCGGGGCGAGGGGCAGGGTCCCGAGCCGGTCGAGGACGAGGCGGAGGTCCGCGACCCGGGTGTCGACCATGGTGCGGAAGGTCGCCGGGTCCGGCTCCCCGCGCAGGACGGTGAGGCGCATCCGGTCGGGCAGCTCCACCTGGCTCGCGTCGCCGGGGTGGTCGACCAGGACCACCACGTGGCCGTGGCTCGCCAGGTCCTCGGCGAGGACCGTGCCCAGGGTGCGGGAGTCGCCGCCGCCGGGGCCGTACAGGAGCACCGGGCGGCGGCCGGGCAGCGGGGGCGCGCCGACGTGCCCGTGGGTGAGGGTCGCGCCCCAGTCGACGCCGGCGGCCGGGAGGCCGGGGCGGACGTGGGGCGCGAGACCGGTGAACACCCCGGCCTCGGCGGGGGTGAGCTGCGGGGCGCGCGGGAGGCCCCGGACGGTGCGGGCCGGGTACAGGACGCTGATCATCACCCGGCGCGCGCCGAACTCGGGCTCTCCCGGCCCGGGCTTCCAGGGGTCGGGGCGGGAGGGGTCGGTCAGGGCGAAGGTGCGCAGGCCCACGGGGTGGGGGCCGGTGGGCGCGGGCAGCCGGAGGACGAGGGGCCGGGCGGCGCGGGCGACGGCGGCGGGACCGGCCAGGACGGCGGCGGTGCCGAGCAGGGCGGCCCTGGCGACGGTACGGCGGCCGGGGCCGGAGGAGGAGTCACGGTTCATGCCCGGCATCCTTGGCCGGGACGGGGCATGGTCGAGGGCGGGGCGGCCCCGAAGGTCCGGACCCCGCTCCGTACGCCCGTACCGGTACGCGTACCGTCCCGGCCGCCGCGCGCCCCAGCGCAACGCGTCCTAGCGCAGCGCGTCCTAGCGCAGCGCGTCCGCGACCTCGCGGGCCGCGTCCACCACCCTCGGGCCGACCCGCTCGGGGACGGCGTCGGCGAGCATGACGACGCCGACGCTGCCCTCGACCCCCGTCACGCCGACCAGGGGGGCGGCGGCGCCGCTCGCGCCGGCCTCCAGCTCGCCGTGGGTGAGGGTGTAGCCCGGTTCGGTCAGTCCGCCCTGGCGGGCGGCGAGTATCGCGCGGCCGGCCGCGCCCCGGTCCAGCGGGTGGCGGAAACCGGCCCGGTAGGCGACGTGGTAGTCGGTCCAGGTCGGTTCGACGACCGCGACCGCGAGCGCCTCCGCCCCGTCGACCAGGGTGAGGTGGGCCGTGGCCCCGATGTCCTCGGCGAGCGAGCGCAGCGCGGGCAGCGCCGCCTCGCGCACCAGGGGGTGGACCTGGCGCCCGAGCCGCAGCACGCCGAGGCCGACGCGGGCGCGTCCGCCGAGGTCGCGGCGGACCAGGGCGTGCTGTTCGAGCGTGGCCAGGAGGCGGTAGACCACGGTCCGGTTGACGCCGAGTTTGTTGGACAACTCGGTGACGGTCAGGCCGTGATCGGTGTCGGCGAGCAGTTTGAGGACTCTGAGTCCCCGGTCGAGCGTCTGGGAGGTCTCCGCGGTCACGACGCCCTCTCCTTCGGAGTGAGATGGAGGCGGGACTCTCACGGGGTTGCCTCGCCGGTCCCGCGGCGACGCACGTCAGAGGCCGCCGGCAGGAAGGGGTACACCGGCTGCGCTCCGCGGCGGCGCTGCCACGGGGCGAATGCTTTTGAGCCGGGACAGTAGCGACCCGCTCCGCTCAGCGGAAGACCTCGTCCAGAATCCGGGCGCCGGCGACCGTATGGAGACGGTTCGGGCCGTTCGTCGGCCGGAGGAAGGACTTCGGCGGACAAGATCGGCTATGTCGTGCGCGGTGCGCGGAGGGGGTGGACCGCGGCCCGGTCCCGCGTCGCGGCGGGACGGCGGAGGCCCGTACGCACACCGGCGTACGGGCCTCGGTCGACTCCCCCGCGCGGGAGCCTCAGCGCATGCGGGTGGCCCACTCCTGGACCTTCTTGATCCGCTCCCGGATCTGCCCGGCGGTGGCCTCCGCGCTCGGCGGGCCGCCGCAGACCCGGCGCAGCTCGGTGTGGACGACGCCGTGCGGCTTGCCGCTCTGGTGCACGTACGCGCCGACCATCGTGTTGAGCTGCTTGCGCAGTTCGAGCAGCTCCTTGTGGGAGACGACGGGCCGCCGCTCGGCGGGCAGCTCCAGGAGGTCCGCGTCGGCGTCCGGCTTCTTGCGGCTGTGCGCGATCTGCCGGGCCTGGCGCTTCTGGAGGAGGAGCTGCACCTGGTCGGGTTCGAGGAGGCCGGGGATGCCGAGGTAGTCCTGCTCCTCCTCGCTGCCGGGGTGGGCCTGCATGCCGAACTCGGCGCTGTTGTAGAGGACGCGGTCGAAGACGGCGTCGGACTCCAGGGCCTCGAAGGGCAGCATGTCCTGCTCGCCGGTGTCCTCGTCCTGCTGCTTCTCGGCCTCCGCCATCTCCTTCTCGGACTCGGCGTACGGGTCCTCGTCCTCGCCCGCCTTCTTCGGCCGGTCGAGCATGTGGTCGCGCTCGACCTCCATCTCGTTGGCGAAGCCGAGGAGGCTGGGGATCGTGGGCAGGAACACGGACGCGGTCTCGCCGCGCCTGCGGGAGCGCACGAAGCGGCCGACGGCCTGGGCGAAGAAGAGCGGGGTCGAGATCGTCGTCGCGTACACGCCGACCGCGAGGCGGGGCACGTCGACGCCCTCGGACACCATGCGGACGGCGACCATCCAGCGGTCGTCGCCCTCGCTGAACTCGTCGATGCGGTTCGAGGCGCCCGTGTCGTCGGAGAGGACGAGGGTGGGCCGGGTGCCGGTGATCTCGCGGATCAGCTTGGCGTACGCGCGGGCCGAGTCCTGGTCGGAGGCGATGACGAGGCCGCCCGCGTCCGGGATGGACTTGCGGACCTCGGTGAGCCGCTGGTCGGCGGCGCGCAGCACGTTCGGCATCCAGTCGCCGCGCGGGTCGAGGGCGGTGCGCCAGGCCTGCGAGATCGCGTCCTTGGTCATCGGCTCGCCGAGGCGGGCGGCGATCTCGTCGCCGGCCTTGGTGCGCCAGCGCATGTTGCCGCTGTAGGAGAGGAAGATGACCGGCCGGACGACCCCGTCGCCGAGGGCGTTGCCGTAGCCGTACGTGTAGTCCGCGGACGACCGGCGGATGCCGTCGTTGCCCTCCTCGTACGTGACGAAGGGAATCGGGTTGGTGTCGGAGCGGAACGGGGTGCCGGTGAGCGCGAGGCGGCGCGTGGCCGGCTCGAAGGCCTCCAGGCAGGCCTCGCCCCAGGACTTGGAGTCTCCGGCGTGGTGGATCTCGTCCAGGATGACGAGGGTCTTGCGCTGCTCGCAGCGGTTGCGGTGGAGCATGGGCCGGACGCCGACGCCCGCGTAGGTGAGGGCGACGCCGTCGTACTCCTTGCTGAGCGGCCCGGCGCTGTACTCCGGGTCCAGCTTGATCCCTATGCGCGCGGCGGCCGCGGCCCACTGCTTCTTCAGGTGCTCGGTGGGCGCGATCACGGTGATCTGCTGCACGACGTGGTGGTGCAGGAGCCACGAGGCGAGGGTCAGCGCGAAGGTGGTCTTGCCGGCTCCGGGGGTGGCGACCGCGAGGAAGTCGCGGGGCTGCTCCTGGATGTACTTCTCCATCGCGCCCTGCTGCCAGGCGCGCAGCTTGCCTGCGGTGCCCCAGGGGGCGCGGCCGGGGAAGGCGGGAGAGAGGTGGTGTGAGGAGGGGGCGGTGGTAGTCACGATCTCCGGTTCGACGCTCGTCCAGATATGACAACCGGGCCACCTTACCGGCGGCCCGGCCCGGACCTCGTACCCGATGGGGGGTCGACCTCACCCGGTGCGGCGAGCGTCACATTTCGCGTCCCGGTCCCGGTTCAGCGCGCGAACCGGGGCAGTTGTGCGGCAATCTTGGGGACGTCGAGGGCGCCCTGGCAGACGTCCAGGACGAACGCCTCCGCTTCGTCGACGTCGAAGGCCGAGTCCAGTGGATGCCCGTTCATGTGGAGGAAGACCCAGGTCGCGTACCAGGCGATGCGCTTGTTCCCGTCCACGAGCGCATGGTTGCGGGCGAGCGATTCCATGAGCGCCGCGGCCTTCTGCCAGACGTCCGGGTAGGCGTCCTGGCCGAACACGCTCGACTGCGGACGTGCCAGGGCGGAGTCGAGGAGGCCGTAGTCCCGCACCTCGTCCGCGCCAAGCCGCTGCGCGAGGTTCAGGACCTCGGGAAGCGTGAGGTAGTACGTCACGCGAGCCTCCGGTTCAGCTCCTCACTGACCTTCAGCACGTGCTCGGCCGCCTCGTTGAAGAGGCGTGAGTGCTCGTTTATCGCCCGGATCACGGCGTCGTGCGCGAAGGACTGCATGCTGCGCCCCTCCGCCTCGGCCCGCTCGCGCAGGGCGTCCAGCTCTTCCTCGGTAAACCTGACGTTGAGACCAGCCATGACGCCATGGTACCGCGCGGTACCACATGGTGTCAGGGGACTTTCGGGTCCTCGGACCGCCCCGGCTCCCCGTGCAGCCGCGTCGCCACCCACGCCCCCGCCGCCGCCACCCCCGCCATCGGCAGGAAGACCGCCGCGAAGGCGGCCGGGTGGGAGCCGGTGGCGGCCGTGTGGGAGGCGACCGCGTGGCCCACCGCGCCGCCGCCGAGGGCCGCGAAGGCCGCGCCGCCGGAGGCGAGGAGGAGGACGTTGGAGAGGCCGTCGGAGATCTGGAGGGCGGCGGAGTTCGCGCCCGCCTCCTCGGGGGCGGAGAGCTTCAGGAGGAGCACGCTCGTGGAGGAGATCACCGCGCCCATGCCGAGGCAGCCGAAGGCCCAGGCGACCGCGACGATCCACACGGGAACGGCGGTGATCAGGACGCTCGGCGCCGTCGCGATCGCGAGCGCGACCAGGACCATCCCGAGGACGACGAGCCGCTCGCGGTACGGCTCCGTCCACGGCCGGGACTGGATCCAGGAGCCGAGCGCCCAGGTGAGGCCGCCGACGGCCAGGGAGAGCCCGGCGAGGGTGGGGCTCAGGCCCCGCTGGGTGACCAGCATCAGGGGCACGAAGGACTCGGCGGCGATGAAGGACCCGGCGGCGATCCCGCGCAGCAGGACCACGGAGGGCAGGCCGCGGGCGGCCCGGTAGGTGCCGCGCGGCAGCAGCCCCCGCACGGCGGGCACGAGCAGCGCGGCGCCCGCGGCGGCGGGCAGCAGGGAGAGCCAGCGCAGTTCCTGCCCGGCGTACTGGAGGAGTCCGGCGCCGGCGGAGATGCCGAGCGCCAGCCGGATCCGGCGCCGGTCCCAGGGGGCGACGGGCGCCTCCGGGTCGGCGGGGCCCGAGGCGGTGCGGCGGATCGCGGGGAGGGCGAGGGCGAGCGGCAGGACGACGAGGGCCGGGATGCCGACGAAGACCCAGCGCCAGCCCAGGTGCTCGGTGATCGTGCCGGAGGCGAGCGGCCCGACGACGGAGGGGACGACCCAGCTCGCGGCGAAGGCGGCCATGATCGCGGGCCTGAGGTGCTCGTCGTAGGCGCGGCTGACGACCACGTACAGGGCGACGATGACGAGGCCGCCGCCGAGGCCCTGCACGGCCCGGCCGAGGACGAACATCCACATGGCGCCGGCGGTCCCGGAGAGGAGCAGCCCGGCGGCGAAGGCGGACATGCCGGCGGCGAGGGGCCCGAGCGGACCGTCCCGGTCGGACCACTGACCGGCCAGGACCATGCCGAAGAGGCTGGTGGTGAAGTAAGCGGAGAAGGCGAAGGCGTAGACGGACACGCCGTTCAGCTCGCGGGCGGCGACGGGCATGGCCGTACCGACGGCGGTCGCCTCGAAGGCGATGAGCAGGACGACGGAGACGATGCCGATGCTGAGCGCCCGGTGCGCCGGGTCGAGGACGGACCCCGGGGCGGTGGGCTTCCGGTCTCCGGGGCGGTCGGCGCGGGGGCCGGTTCCGGTGTTCGGGGCGACGGCGGCGTCGGTGCCGGCGTCTCGGGGTTCGAGGGCGCTCATCCCCCCAGAGTAAGAGGTGTAGACCTGAATGACCCCTGTCGGAAGTCCGGTGATCACTCGGTCCTCGGTCCTACGACCGCGAACGGAGTGTTGCGGCGGTGTGGCAGTCGCGTGGCACGGCCCCGCGAACCCTTGAACCCCCTCGGACCGCCCCCTACGGTCGTACCAGTGCACAACACGACCGTGTGCCCGAGTGGTTCAGGGACTCGCCTGCAAAGCGAGTTACGTCGGTTCGATTCCGATCACGGTCTCCGAGGGCCCGCCCGTGGCGGCGGGCCGGGGCGGTGGCGTCACCAGAAGTTGGGGGCGTTCACCTGCCCTGCGGTGCGGACCAGGCCCGTCGAGGGGTCGAGCGTCAGGACGTACATCGTCCGGTAGGTGAGCTCGGTGCTGTTGGCCGTCGTGAAGCCGTTCACCCGGCCGGCGCCGTCCGCCCTCATGGAACGGGAGGACTTCCCGTACGAGCGGTCGGACGGGTGGAAGCCCCAGACCTCCATGAGACGGTCCGGGGTGAACCCCGAACCCCAGACGCGCAGTTGGTTCTCCCACCGGGCGCCCGTGCCGTCCGCGGGGAGGCCCGTCGGGTCCTCGTAGCCGTAGACCGCGTTCCGGTTCTCGTTCGAGGTGTAGCCGCGCGTGGGGGGCGGGACGCAGACGTGGTCCGAGGGCCGCGCCTCGCGCCACACGTACCCCTGCTTGCAGGTGTCCGGCCCGTAGGCGCCTCCGCCCGGCTGGACCCGCGACCCGGCGGCGGCGTTGTCCTGCTGCGCCCTCGTCCGCACGGCCGGCGGCACGCACACGAGGTCGCCCGGCACGGCCTCGCGCCACACCAGGCTCGCCTTGCACGTGTAGGGGCCGTACGGGAGGGCCTGGCCCGTCCGTGACTCCTCGGCCTGCGCGGGAGGTGACGCCGCGAACAGCGCCCCTGTCGCGAGGACCAGGGAGGCGAGTACGCCGTTGACGCGCCGGCCGAGCGGACCGTGCGTCGGCAGGGTCTTCCGGGGGTGGTTCTCTCCGGGCCTCATGCGCTGCTCCCGTTCCGACGCGCTCACCCGGTGAGGACCGTTCGGGCGGTCCTGGCAGGGGGAGTCATCAGGTGCGGTGGGGAGGGGGACCGGTGCGTCCGCGGATTCGGCGGCCGACGCGTTCGGCGGTCGGCCCGATCGCGGAGTTCGTGCGACGGTTCGGAGTCGCGTCCCATCTCCCAGGACAGCACAGCCCCGAGGCCCCTGCAACCGAAGCCTCCGGGGAAGCGGGCGCCCGTCCTCCGCCCCTCCCGTGGCCGAAGTCGGCCGCCTCGGTAGGCTCGTTCCCGCTCCGGTGGCCCCGGGGCGTCGGGACGACGGGGGGACGAGCCGGTGGAGCAGGCGCGCACGCAGCGGGAGTCCGCGCGCGGGATCGGGCCGTACCGGCTGATCACCCGCCTCGATCCGCCCGGCTCCGCCGTTCCCTGCCGCCGCTTCGTGGCCCGCGGCCCGGACGGGCGCACGGCCCTGCTGAGCACCCCGCTGCCCGGCGCCGACCCGGCCCGCTTCACGGCCGAGGCGGAGGCGGGCCGCCGTCTGGCGGGGCCGTGGCTCGCACCGGTGACGGAGGTGTCGGCGCCCGTCGGCCACTCCGGCTCCGCCCTCGCGCACCAGCCCTGGTACGCCACCCCCTACCTCCCCGTCCTCCCCCTCCCCGTCGCCCTCGCCGTCCACGGCGGGCCGTTGCCCGAGGCGGTCGTGCGGGGGGTCGGGGTCGCGCTCGCCGAGACGCTCGCCGCCGTGCACGCGGCGGGCCTCGCGCACGCCGGGGTCTCCCCCGCCGCCGTGCTGATCGCCGCCGGCGGGCCGCTGCTGAGCTGTTTCGGGGCGGTACGGGCCGCGGGGCCCGACGGCGAGCCGCGCGCCGGACTCCCCGGGGTCGATCCCGGGGCCCTCGCCCCCGAGCAGGCGGCCGGGGGACGGCCGCGCCCGCCGGGGGACGTGTTCGCGCTCGGTGCCGTCCTCGCGTACGCCGCCACCGGGCACACCGTGCCCGAGCGGGACGAACTCCCGGCCGGACTGCGGCCGGTGGTCGCCGCCTGCCTGGCCCGCGACCCCGCCGACCGGCCCACCGCCGCCGCCCTGGCGGCCTCCCTCGCCCCGCCCGCGCCCGCCCCCTCCCTCCTGGCCCCCGGCTGGCTGCCCGGCCGGGTGGTCGCCGCGCTCGCCCGCCAGTCCGCCGAACTCCTCGCCGCCGAGCCGCCGCCGCTCCCCGGGCGGGCCGCCCCCGGCCCCGTACCCGTCTGAACGCGCCCCGCGCCCGGACACGTCCCCGCAACCCGTCCGAACGCGCCCCGCGCCCGTACACGCCACCGCCCCGACCCCGTACACGCCTGAACACGCCCCCCGTCCCCGGACCGCACGGACCTGATCTCATGCTGTCGCCCCTGACCCACGACGACCCGGCCTCCGTCGCCGCGTACCGCCTCCTCGCCCGCCTCGGCTCCGGCGGCATGGGCACGGTCTACCTGGCCTGCACCCCGGGCGGCCGGACGGTCGCGCTCAAGACCGTGCACGCCCGGCTCGCGGCCGATCCCGCCTTCCGCGGCCGGTTCCGGCTGGAGACGGACGCGGCGCGGATCATCGGCGCCCGCCACGGCGCGGCCGTCGTGGACGCCGACCCGCTGGCCGAGACCCCGTGGCTGGCCACCGAGTACGTCCTCGGGCCGCCCCTCGACGACGCCGTCGCGCTCGGCGGCCCGTTCCCCGAGCCGACCGTCCGCGCGCTCGGCGCCGCACTCGCCGGGGCCCTCGCCCAGCTCCACTCCTCGGACGTGGTCCACCGCGACCTGAAGCCCTCGAACGTCCTGGTCACCGCCTACGGCCCGAAGGTCATCGACTTCGGCATCGCCCGCGCGGCCGGCGACGACCACCTCACGCGCACGGGGGCGGCGGCCGGCACCCCGGCGTTCATGTCGCCGGAGCAGGCGAGCGGGCGGGAACACACACCGGCGGGCGACGTGTTCGCGCTCGCCGGCGTCCTCGTCTTCGCGGCCACCGGCCGCGGCCCCTTCGGCACGGGCTCCCCCGCCGACCTCCTGTACCGCGTGCGGTACGCCGAACCCGACCTCACCGGCGTGCCGGAGGCGCTGCTGCCGCTCCTGACGGCGTGCCTCGCCAAGGACCCGGCGGCCCGCCCCACCACCGCCGTCCTCGTGGAGCACCTGCACGACGGACACGGGGAGTTCGCGGACCACCTGCCCCCGCTGGTGCTCGCCGACATCGGGCGCCGGGCGACCGACGTGTGGCTGCACGCCCCGCACCGGCTCCCGGCCCCGCAGGGGGCCGCGGCGGCGGAGACCGCACCCGCCACCCCGCTCTCCCGCCGCCGGCTGTTCTCGGTGGGCGGCGCCGCCCTGCTCGGGGCGGCGGGCGCGGGCGGCGGCCTCTGGGCGTGGCGGGGCGCGCGGGACGGCGGCGCCCCGGACGGGGGCGGCTCCAGTGGGCCCACCGCCGTCCCCGCCCCGACGGGCGCGGACGGGGCGCCCGCGGCGCTGTGGCAGCGGCAGGCGTACGACCGCGACCGGCAGGCCGTCCCGCTGGTCGCGGGCGGGGCCGTCGCCTTCGCCGAGACCTCGGGCCTCCGGGTGTTCGGGGCGGGCGACGGCTCCGCGCTCTGGGCCGACGGCGGGTCGGTCGATCCGCAGCAGATCCTCACCGACGGCACGGTCTTCCTCCGGTCGGAGGGCCCGCTGGAGGGCTCCGGCGTCCTGCGGATCCGCACGCTCGCGGCCCGCACCGGCAAGGAGGCGGTCCGGACGATCGAGCTGAAGGGCTTCGACGGCAGCTACAAGGGCACCATGCTCCTCACCGTCTCCGGCGGCGTGCTCTTCGCCTCCTCCCGGCGGGGCGACTGGGTCTCCGGGGACGACGACGCGCTCAGGACCGGATGGCACCTGATCGCCGTCGACCTGCGCGCGGGCCGGGAGCTGTGGCGGCAGCCCTACGCGTGGGACGGCGTCCGCCCCTGGCTCTCCCGGGTCGTCGGCGACCGGCTGGTCCTCGGCAAGAACAGCGGCGACCTGGACTCCTTCCTGGTCCAGGCGCGCGACCTGCGCACCGGCCGCCAGTTGTGGCGGCGGCGGCTGCCCCTGAAGGACTCCTCCTCGTACATCCCCGGCCAGCTCGTGACCGACGAGCGGCACGTCTACCTGGGCGGCGACCGGCTGCGGGCCCTGCGGCTCACGGACGGCGCCGTCGCCTGGGAGTACGGCTCCGGTTCCGCCACCACCTCCTACGGGGTGCCGGCCGTCGCGAACGGCCTCGTCCACGCGCAGGAGAGGAGGGAGACCCCGGGCCTGGTGTCCGTCGGGGCCGACAACGGCCGCAGGCACCGGACGGAGGCACCGTCCGGACGCCCCCTGTCCCCGAACCTCTTCGCCACCCCCGTGGTCGGCGAGAAGTACGTGTACACCCCCGTGCGGGGCGGTCTCAACGCGGTCGCCCTGGACGACTACCGCTCGGACTGGGTGTTCCGGACGGAGGCGAGCCGCTTCGTGGCCGACCCGGGACGGACCCGTCTCTTCGGGGCCGGCAAGACGTCCGTGGTGGCCTTCCCCCTCGCCTGACACCCCCCCTCCCCCGCACACCTCCTCTCCGGAAAGCATCCTCATGACCCCGCAGCCCCTCGCCGCCGGCGACCCGCTCCGGCTCGGCCCGTACCGGCTCCTCGGCGTCCTCGGCGAGGGCGGCATGGGCAAGGTGTACGTCGGCCGGGACGCCGCCGGGACGCCCGCCGCCGTCAAGGTCCTCCGCCCCGAGCTCGCCCACGACCCGCACCTCGCCCAGCGGTTCGTCCGCGAGGCCGACATGGCGCGGGCGGTCACGAGCACGGGCGTGGCACGGGTGCTCGGCGCGCACACGGAGGGCGGACGGCCGTGGATCGCGGCCGAGTTCCTCGCCGGGCCGACGCTCGACGACGCCGTCCGCGCGTACGGGCCGATGGACCCGCCGGCGGTCCGCGCCCTCGCCGCCCGGCTCGCCCGCGCGCTGGCCGACATCCACGCCGCCGGTCTGGTCCACCGGGACCTGAAGCCCCCGAACATCGTGCTGACCTCGACCGGGCCCCGGATCATCGACTTCGGCATCGCGCGCCCCGAGCACGGCCTCACCCTCACCACCACGGGCCAGATCCCGGTCACCCCGGGGTACGGGGCGCCCGAGCAGGTCCTCGGGCAGCGGGTCGGCCCCGCGGCGGACGTCTTCTCGCTCGGGGCGGTCCTGGTCCACGCGGCGAGCGGGCGGCGCGCCTTCGACGGCGCGCACGTGGCGGCGCTCCAGTACGAGGTGGTGCACGGCGCCCCGGATCTGAGCGGGGTGCCGCCGGAGCTGCGGGAGCTGATCGGCCCGTGCCTGGCGAAGGACCCGGCGCTCCGCCCGGCGCCCGAGCGGATCGCCGCGGCCTTCGCGCCGCCGAAGGGCGCCGACCGGATGTGGCGCAGGGGGCCGCTCGCGGAGGACATCAAGCGGCGCGAGGCCGCCGTGAAGCGCCTGGCGGCGCCCGCCGACACCGCCGTGCCCGGGTCCCGTTCGCCGTCCCGGCGCCGCTTCCTCACCGGCGCGGCCGTGGGCGTGGCGGTCCTGGGCGCGGGCGGCGGGGCGGGCGCCTGGTGGCTGAGCCGGGGCGGAAAGTCACCGACCGCCGACGTGCCGCCGGCCGTGGCGACCCCCGAGGCGGCCTTCGTCTCGGTCGTCGACACGGAGCCGGGCGAGGCCCCGGATCCGCTGTGGGGCCCGGTCGACGGAACGGCACCGGGGGACGAACTCCCGCTGCCGGTAAGGGACGTGGTGGTCGTACGGGCGAAGGCGGGCGGCCTGCTGGCCCTGTCCGTCACGGACGGGAAGGAGCGCTGGCGGGCGGAGGGGATCGACGCGGACGCCGGTTTCGTGTCCGTCGCGGACCGGATGGTGGTCGGCGCCGACGGGGACGGCGCCCTGCGCGCGTTCGTGGCCTCCACCGGCCGGCCCGTCTGGCGGAGCGGGTCCGGCGTGAAGGACGTCCTCGCGGCCGACGCCACGCGGGTCTACCTGGTGACGGAGGAGAACGAACTGCGGGCCGTCGACGCCTGGACCCTCGCCACCGTCTGGACGCGCCCGATGACCTCGCCCCGCTCCCCGAGCGGCGCCGCGCGGGCCCTCGTGGGCGACAGACGGCTCGTGGTCCACGGCAGGGACGGCCGGGTCGCGGCCCTCGACGCCGAAACGGGAAAGACCGTCTGGGAGTTCACGGGCCAGGGCACCGGCGGCCAGGCCCCGTCGCTCAGCAGCAACATCGTCTACTTCGGCGGCCCGAAGCTGACCGCCCGCCGCCTCGACCGGGGCGACCTCCTGTGGGAGGAGGAGGCCCAGAGGGAGGAGGTCGGCTGGGGCACCCCTGTCGCGAGCGGCGTCGCCGTCTTCGCGCTCAACTCCTACAACGCCTACCGCTACGGCACCCTGGCGGGCGTCCGCTTCCCGTCCACGGACTGGTACGAGGTCCTGGACGGCACGGGCCCCGGCACGATCGCTCCCCCGGCCGTGGAGGGCGCGACGGTCTGGCTCCACGCCCCCGACGGCAGCGGCCTCCAGATCGTGCACAAGGAGACCGGGGACCGCCTCTTCTCCCTCGGCATGAAGGGCCAGGGCGGCTACCGGATGGCGAGCGGGGGCAACCGCGTCTTCCTCGTGCGGGACGGCCGGATCGCGGCGATGCCGGTGTACGGGGAGTGAGGAGGGCCCTCCGCACCGGCGGCGGTACGGAGGGGCCCGGTACGGCTACGCGTTGGGCGCCGCCACCGCCGCCTGCGGGCGGATCGGGAGGCGGTTGACCGGGCGGCCGGTGGCCGCGCGGACCGCCGCGGCCACGGCGGCGGGCGAGGTGACGACGGGGACGGCGCTCGCGGCCTTGGCGCCGAAGGGGGCCACCACGTCGCGCTCCTCGACCAGCTTCACGATCCGGATGTCCGGGGCGTCCAGGGAGGTCGGGAGGGCGTAGCCGGTGAAGTCGGGGTGGCGGACCAGGCCGCGGGCGGTGCGGAGGTTCTCCGTGAGGGCAGCGCCGACGCCCTGGGTGACGCCCGCCTCGATGCGGGTGGCGAGCTGGGCCGGGTTGAGGATCCGGCCGACGTCCTGGGCGACGGCCATCTCCACGACGCGCACGGCGCCGAGTTCGACGTCCACGTCCACGACCGCGCGGATCGCGCAGAAGGCGAGGCCCACGAAGGCGTCGCCCTGGCCCGCGTCGTCCAGGGGCTCGGTGGGGTGGGGGCGGCACTGGGCGGTGGCCCAGAGCTCCTTGCCGTCCATCGCCTCGGTGACCGTCGTCGACAGGACGCCGTCGTACGAGGTGATCTTGCCGTCGGTGATCTGGAGCAGCTCGGTCGACATGCCGAACTTGTGGGCGAGCGGCTGGAGGAGCTGGGTGCGGACCATCTTCGCGGCCCGTTCCACGGCCCCGCCCGACACCCAGGTGTGCCGGCCGTGGGCGGCCGGTCCGGCGGGCGGCTGGTCGGTGTCGACGGGCGCGACGTGCACCTCGTCGATGCCCAGGGTCTCCTGCACGATCTGGCGGGCGAGCGTCGAGAAGCCCGAACCGGTGTCCACGGCCGAGCAGATGACCGTGGCCGTCCCGTCCGCGACCCGCACGGTCGCCGTCGAGACCTCGTCGGCGCCCTCCGCGCCGAGCATGTGGACCATGCCGAGCGCGTAGCCCACGCCCCGCCGCACCGCGCCGGGTTCGCCCGCGCCCTCGGGGCCGCCGGGCAGCAGCCACTCGCCCTCGGGGGTGTCCTTGGGCAGCGGCGGCAGCGGGAAGTCCCGTACGGCGGAGAGGAGTTCCGCGACCGGGGCCGGGCAGGTGACCGTCTGCCCGGTGGGCAGGATGTCGCCGGTCGCCATGACGTTCCGCATGCGCAGCTCGGCCGGGTCCACGCCCAGCTTGGCCGCGAGCTTGTCCATCTGCGCCTCGTACGCCGCGCACACCTGCATCGCGCCCTCGCCCCGCACGTGGCCGGACGGCGGGTTGTTCGTGCGGACGGCCCAGCCCTCGACGAAGGCGTGCGGGACCACGTACGGGCCGCAGGCGAAGGCCACGGCCGCCGCCAGGGACTCGGACGAGGAGTCGGCGTACGCGCCGCCGTCCAGCAGGATCTGCGCCTCCACCTTCACGAGCCGCCCCTCCGCGTCCGCGTGGTGGCGGTAGCGCAGCAGGGTGGGGTGGCGGTGGGCGTGGCCGAGGAACGACTCCTCGCGCGTGGCGGTGAGTTTGACCGGGCAGCCGGTGCGCAGCGCGAGCAGCCCCAGCGGGATCTGGAAGCCCGGGTCCTCGCGGTCGCCGGTGGCGCCCGGGACGCCGGTGACGACCAGTTTGACCTGCTCGGGCAGGAGGCCGAAGCAGGCGGCGGCCAGGTCGCGGTCGGTGTGCGGGTCGGTCGAGGCCGTGTACAGCTCGACGCCGCCGTCGGGGCGCGGGACGGCGAGGCCCGCCTCGGCGCCGATCGGCGCCGGGTCCTGCCGCCCGATCCGGTACAGGCCCTCGACGACGACCTCGCCGGCCGCCTCCGGGTCGCCGAAGCGGAGCGGGATGTGCCGGATCAGGTTCCCGTCGGGGTGCAGCGGCTCGGCCGCGAACGCCTTCTCCGGGTCGGTGACCGGTTCGAGGACCTCGTACTCGACGGCGATCGCGGCGGCGGCGAGCCGGGCCGTGTCGGGGTGGTCGGCGGCGACGGCCGCGAGGGCCTCGCCGTGGTGCCGGACCAGGTCGGAGGCGAAGACGGGCCGGTCGGCGACCCGGCGCCCGTAGGTGGCCGCGCCCGGCACGTCGGCGGCCGTCACCACGGCCCGTACGCCCGGCATGGCGACGGCGGCGGAGGTGTCGACCGAGACGATCCGGGCGTGCGGGTGCGGGGAGCGCAGGATCGCGGCCCAGAGCAGGCCCTCGGCCCACAGGTCGGAGGCGTACGGGAAGGTGCCCTCGGTCTTCGCCCGGGACTCGGCCTGCGGGAGCGAGGTGCCGAGGCCGTGGGCGGCCGGCTCCTGTCCGAGGGGCCCGGAGGTGTCCGGGACCGGGACCGTGGGAGCGGCGGTGATCGCGTCGCTGCTCACGCCTTGCCTCCGTCGTGCGGGTGCGGGATCTGGTGCGGGATGCGGGCTTCGTCGGCGCTCTCGGGCGCGTGGGCCGCGGCGCCGGCCTCGCGCTCGGCGACGACGTCCCGTACGGCTTCGAGGACGCCCCGGTAGCCGGAGCAGCGGCACAGGTTGCCGGCGAGCGCCTGGCGGGTCTCAAGGTCGGTGGGGGCGTGGTTGCCCTCCAGGAGGTCGTGCACGGTCATGCACATGCCGGGGATGCAGAAGCCGCACTGGACGGTGCCGCACCTGGCCATGGCCCGCTGCACGTCGGAGGGCTCCCCGTCGGCCGCGAGGCCCTCGACCGTCCGCACCTCGCTCCCGGCGGCGGTCGCCGCGGGGACCAGGCAGGAGGCGACGAGCCGCCCGTCGACCTGCACGTTGCACGCGCCGCACTCGCCCTGCGAGCAGCCGTCCTTGGCCCCGGCGAGCCCGAGGCGCTCGCGCAGGACGTAGAGCAGCGACTCCCCGATCCAGGAACCGGTGACGGGCCGGTCCACGCCGTTGACCCGGAGGGTGTACGAGGTGTGGGGGTGCTCGTCGCTGTCGGTGGAGGCGTGGACCTCCGCCGCGACGGCGGGCACGGGGTCGGGAACGTCCGTGTCGAGGACGGTCTCCGCGCGGAGACCGGCGTCCGTCTCGGGCGCGGGATCCGCTTCGGGGTCGTCCGGACCGGGAGCCTCCCGGACGGCCCCGGAAGCCTCCCGGACGGACTCGGGGGCCTCCCGGGCGGCTTCGGGGGCGTCCTGCGCGGCTTCGGGGGCCGCCTCGGGAGCCGGGTCCGCCTCGGGGGCGCCGGGAGCGTCGGGGGTGTCCTGTACGGCCTCCGGGGCAGCGTCCTCGACGGCCTCCGGCTCGGGTCCGGCCTCGGCCTCCGGCTCCTCCCGGAGCGCCCAGGGCGCGGGCGCGCCGCCCGGAAGGGTCGCCGGGGCCTCGGCGGGGATCTGCCACTGGCCCGTGTCGCCGGGGCCGGGAGCGGGGGTGGGGGCGGGCTCGGTGGCGGGGGCGTGCTCCGTCGGCTCCGCGAAGCTCCACTCGGCCGTCGCGTGCGGGTCCGGCTCGCCGTAGCCGGACCGGTCGAAGGGCTCGCCCTGCTGCTCGAAGTACTCGAAACCGCCCTGGTCGCCCTCGAAGCCCTGCGGCTGCTCGAAGTCCCGCGGCTGCTCGAAGTCCCGCGGCTGCTCGTAGTCCCGCGGCTGCTCGAAGCCCTGCGGCTGCTCGGGCTCGTAGCCCCGGCCCCGCTCGTACCCCTGGACCTGGTCCGGCTCGTAGCCCCGACCCTGCTCGTAGCCCCGGTCCGGCTCGAAGGCCTGGCCGCGGGCGTGGTCGAAGTACGGCCGTACCGGCTCCGTCTCGACCGGCGGGTGGACCGGCCAGCTTCCGGTGGCGCCCGGGTCGGTCGCCGGGGGCGGGGTGAGCGGCTGGAGCGGGGTGATCATCGGCGGCACGTAGTCGTGGCCGGGCGCCTCCAGGGGCACGCCGTCCAGCATGAAGTCCGGCGGGAGCTGCACGAAGGCGGTCGCGTCGCCGTCGTACCCCTCGCTCTTCGGGATCGGCTCCCAGCCGCCCTGGTTCCCGTGCTGTTCGTCGCTGCTCACGCGAGTGCCCTCCCCAGTGCCCGTCGGGCGAGTGCGGCGACGGTGCGCCGCAGGTGCAGTACGGCCGGGGGCAGTTGCTCGCCCCCTTGCGGGTCCGGGATGCAGGCGGCGGCGACGTACTCGCCGAACGCCGTCAGCGCCTCCGGCGCGAGCCCCCGGTCGTTGTCCCAGTCCACCAGCGAGGCGATCCAGCGCTCGGCCTCCAGGGGGCGCAGCGGCATCGGCGCGACGGCGCCGACGGCGCAGCGCACCCCGCGCCGGGCCGGGTCGAGGACGACGGCGACGGAGGCGGTGGCGCGGGCCGGGCCGGTGCGGCCGGTGGCCTTGAGGAAGACCTGCGGGGCGTGGAGCAGCGGCACCCGGACGAAGCCCACGAGTTCGCCGGGGGCGAGCAGGTCGCGGCCGGCGAGCAGGTGGGAGACGGGGATCTCACGGCTGCCGAGCGGCCCGAGGACGACGAGGTCGGCCTCCAGGGCGGCGAGGACGGGCAGCGAGTCGCCGGTGGGCGCGGCGGTGACGACGTTGCCGCCGAGGGTGCCGGCGTTGCGGATCTGCGGCGGCCCGGCCGCGCGGGCGGCGGCGGCGAGGGCCGGGATGAGGGCGGCGAAGTCGGGGCGGCCCATCCGGGCGTGGGTGAGGCCCGCGCCGAGGAGGGCGTGGCCGTCCTGGTACTGCCAGCCGCGGATCTCGTTGATGCGGCTGAGGCCGACGAGTCCGGCGGGCCTGAGCTGGCCCTTGTTGACGGCGGCCATGAGGTCGGTGCCGCCGGCGACGGGGACGGCCGCCGGCATGGCCGTGAGCGCCGCGACGGCCTCGTCGAGCGAGGCGGGCAGCGTCACGGCCTGCGCCGTCTGTGGTGCGTGCGTGGTCAACCCGCTGCCCCTTCCCGGTGTCCCGGCGGTCCCCGACTGTGCCCGGCCGTCGCGCCTGCGTGTGGGCGTACCGTACGTGCTCACAGGCCGGACGTGGCAACTCTGGCACATCTTCCGAGCGGTCCGGCGCGAGGGTCCGCGAAGGACTGTTCCGTCCGGGACGTCCCGGGAGCGGCGGCGAGTTCCGTTTCGCCGCTCTTGGGCGGCGGGGTTCGCCGCTCCCGGGTGACGGGGCCGCGGAGGGCCTCACACGTTCGGGGGCGTTCCCTCCAGGGGCCTGCCGAGGACCCCGGGGCGCCGCTGCCGGGGCAGGGGTCCGGAGGGGGGCCGGTAGTCGACGCCGAGGGCGTCCAGGCGCCGGTAGTGGGTGTCCATGCGGCGCTCGAAACCGGTGTAGTCGCGGGCCTCCGGGGCGGGGAGCGCGGACCAGGCGACCTCGGCGAAGGCGGCGAGGCGGGGGAAGACCTGGTAGTCGACGCGGGAGCGGTTCTCCATCACCTCGGTCCAGACGTTGGCCTGGGTTCCCAGGATGTGGGCGGCGGCCTCCGGGGAGAGGCCGGGCGGGACGGGCTCGAAGCGGTAGACGTCCTCCAGGGTGCGGACGTATCCGATGGGCATCGGCTCGTCCTCGCCGGGCGCCTGGCGGTGGTCCAGGTAGACGTGCTGCTCGGGGCACATGACGACGTCGTGGCCGGCCTCGGCGGCGGCGATCCCGCCCCCGTAGCCGCGCCAGGAGGAGACGGCCGCGCCCTCGGCGAGTCCGCCCTCCAGGATCTCGTCCCAGCCGATCAGGCGCCGTCCGCGGGCGGCGAGCCAGTGGTCGAAGTGGCGGACGAACCAGGACTGGAGCTCGTCCTCGTCGGCGAGGCCCAGCTCCCGGATGCGGGCCTGCGCGGCCGGGGAGGCCTTCCACTGGTCCTTGGGGCACTCGTCGCCGCCGACGTGCACGAAGGGGGACGGGAAGAGCTCCAGGACCTCTTCGAACACGCCCTCGTAGAAGCGGAGGACCTCCTCGGTGGGGGCGAGGACGTTCGGGTTGACGCCCCAGGTGTCCCAGACGGTGAGGGCGGCGGTGTCGACGACGTCGGCGTTGCCGAGCTCCGGGTACGCGGCGATGGCGGCCTGCGAGTGGCCGGGGAGGTCGATCTCGGGGACGACGGTGATGTGCCGCTCGGCGGCGTACGCGACGATCTCGCGGATGTCGTCGCGGGTGTAGAAGCCGCCGTGCGGGGTGTCGGTCCAGAGCGGCGAGGCCCGGTGGCCCCACTTGCTGCGGGCCCGCCAGGAGCCGGCCTCGGTGAGCCTCGGGTGGCGCTCGATCTCGATGCGCCAGCCCTGGTCGTCGGTGAGGTGGAAGTGGAAGACGTTCAGCTTGTGGGCGGCGAGGAGGTCGAGCAGGCGCAGGACGTCCTCCTTGGCCGTGAAGTGCCGGGAGACGTCGAGCATGAGACCGCGCCAGCCGAATCGCGGGGCGTCCTCGATCGTCTGCGCGATCAGGCCCGCGACCGGCTTCTCCTTCACGGGCGCCTCGCGGAAGGCGTCGGGGCCGAGGAGCTGGCGCAGGGTCTGGGCGCCCCAGAAGACGCCGGCCGGGCCGCCGCCCACGATCTCGACGACCTGGTTGATCACGACGTGGAGCCGGTACGCCTCGGGGGCGAGGGTGTCGTCGATCCGCAGCCGGACGCTGTTGGTGGCGTTCTCGTCGTCGGTGCTCCGCAGCGGGAGCGCGAAGGCGGCGCCGAGCACGGAGCGCAGCCAGCGTTCGGTGGTCCCGGTGCCGGGGGCGGCGTACAGGGTCGTCCGGCGGTCGAGGAGGAAGCCGCAGCGGTACGGCCCCTCGACCGACAGGGGCGCCGGGATCAGGTCCATGGGACGGGTCATCGCGTCAGTCCTTCACCGCCCCGCCGAGTCCCGAGACCAGGCGGCGCTGTACGAGTACGAAGAAGACGAGCACCGGGACGGTCATCACGGTCGAGCCGGCCATGATGCCTCCCCAGTCGTTCTCGTCGGGCTTGAAGAAGACCAGCAGGGCCATGGGCAGGGTCGACTGCGAGGTGTCGCTGATGATGAACGACTTCGCGAAGAGGAAGTCGTTCCAGGTGGAGATGAACGAGAAGACGCTGGTGGCGACCAGGCCGGGGAAGACCAGCGGGAAGAGGATCTGCCACAGGAACCGGGTGCGGCTCGCGCCGTCGATCTGGGCCTGCTCCTCCAGGGCCTCCGGGACCGCCCGGACGAAGCCGCGCAGCATCCAGATCGCGAACGGCAGGGAGAACGCGATGTGCGGCAGGATCAGCGAGCCGAGGGTGTTGAGCTGCCCGAAGTCCCGCATGAGGAAGAACATCGGGATGGTCAGCGCCTCGACGGGCACCATCTGGGCGACCAGGAACATGATCAGGAGCGTCGTCCGGAACCTGAAGCGGAACCGGGTGACGGCGGTCGCCGCGAGGAAGGCGATGACCGCGGAGGCGAGGACGACCGTGACGGCGACGACCAGCGAGTTGAGGAAGTAGCGGCCGAAGTCCTGCTGCTCGAAGACGCGCCGGAAGGAGTCCAGGGACGGCGAGAGCGTCCACGGGCGCGGGTCCGTGGACTGGATCTCGCCGGCCGGCTTGAGGGCCGAGAGGACCATCCAGTACAGCGGGAAGGCGACGGCGGCGGCGACGAGGAGGGTGACGGCCTCGGCGGCGAGGCGTCCGGGGCGCCGGACGCCCAGGGTCCGGAGGGCGCTCACAGTTCTTCTCCCTGGCGTCGCAGCAGGCGGAGGTAGACGAGCGTCACGGCCAGCAGGATCAGCAGCATGACGACGCCGATCGCCGAGCCCAGGCTGTACTGGGACGAGGCGAAGGCCTTCTGGTAGGCGTACACGTTGAGGACGAGGTTCTGGCCGGCGATGCCGCCGCCGTTCGTCATGACGTAGATCTGGGTGAAGAGCTTGAAGTCCCAGATGACCGACTGGATCGTGACGACGACCAGGATGGGCCGGAGGATCGGCGCCGTGACCGAGCGCCAGGTCCGCCACTGCGAGGCGCCGTCGAGGGCGGCGGCCTCCAGGACCTCGGTCGGGACGGCCCGGATGCCGGCGTAGACGGTGACCATCACGAACGGGAAGGAGCACCAGACGACTTCGAGGAGGACGAGGGCGAAGGCGCTGTACCGCCCGTACGTCCAGGAGAAGTCGCCGAGTCCGAGGAGCCGGTTGACGGGGCCGAAGTCGGGGTCGAAGAGGAAGACCCAGACGGTGGAGCCGGTGACGGCGGGGGTGGCCCAGGCGCCGAGCGCGGCCGTCATCAGGACGAGCCGGGGCAGGGCGCGCACGCGCGTGAGGAGGACGGCGAGGGCGCAGCCGACGGCGAGCGTGGTGACGACGCAGGCGGCGGCGAAGAGGACGGTGGCGAGGAGGACCTGCCAGAACTGGGGGTCGGAGAAGAGCGCCGTGTAGTTGCCGAACCCCTGGAACGAGGTGGGTTCGCCGCCGCTGACCTGGGCCTGGGTGTACTCCAGGAAGGAGATCAGGCCCAGCTGGTAGACGGGGTAGACGAGGAGCGCGCCGAGGACGACGAGGGCGGGCAGCAGGTAGAGCCAGGGGGTCCAGGCGCCGGGGCGCCGGGGGCCGCGGGTCCCGGGGGCGGGGTCCGCGACCGGTCCGGTCCGCTTCTCGACGGGCGGGGTGAGCTGGGTGGTCATGCGGATCAGCCCGCCGGCGCGAAGGCCGCGTCCATCTTCTTCGCGGCGTCGTCGGCCGCCGCCTTGACGTCCTTACGGCCGCTGACGATCTCCTGGAACATCGTGGGCAGCACGAGGGAGGCGTCGATCTGGCCCCAGCCGGGGGACGCCGGGACGAACTTCGCACCGGCGGCGAGGGTGTCGGTGAAGGGCTTCACGAAGGGCTGCCGCCGGGCGGCGGCGGCGCGGGTGTCGGTGTACGTGGGCAGGAAGCCCATCGCGTCGAAGAGCCGGCCCTGGGTCTCCTTGCCGGTGAGGGACTTGAGGAGGTCGACGGCGAGGGTGCGGCGGGGGCTGCTCTTGAGGACGCCGATGTTGTTGCCGCCGGCGAAGGCGGGGGCGATGGAGCCGGGGGTGGTGCCGGGCAGCGGGACGACGGCGTACTTGCCCTTCACCGTGCCGGCCTCGACGGCCGCGTGGCTGAAGTCGCCGCCGATGGCCATGCCGGCCTTGCCGGAGGCGAAGGCGGTGACGGTGGCGTTGCCGCCCATCTGGGCGCACTTGGCGGCCGGACAGTTGTCGTCGCCGAAGAGCGAGGTGTACGTGGTGATGCCCTTGAGGGCGTCCGGGCCGTTGATGGCGGCCTTGTACGAGTCGCCCTGAGCGGTGGCGAGTTCGCCGCCCGCGGCCCAGACGAAGGGCATGGCGCCGTAGGTGTAGGCGCCGCCGACGGCGATGCCGTACAGCTCGGGCCTGGCCTTGCGGATCTTCTTGGCCGTCTCGACGAGTTCGGCCTGGGTCTTGGGGGCCGTCAGGCCGAGCTCCCGGAAGACGTCGGTGCGGTAGTAGAGGGCGCGGATGCCGACGAAGAACGGGGCGCCGTAGACCTTGCCGCCGACGGTGACGGACTGGCGGGCGGTGGGGTCGGTGTCCTCGGCCTCGTCCCAGGCGGCGAACTCGGCGCTGATGTCGGCGAGTCCGCCGTCCTTGACGTATCCGGCGGTGTCGGTGTTGCCGTACTCGATGAGGTCGGGGGCCGACTCGGGGTCGTTGAAGGCGGCCTTGACGCGCTGGGCGCGGGTCTCGACGGGGATGTACTCGACCTCGACCTTCGCGCCCTTGTTGCGCTGCTCGAAGGCGGTGACGGCCTGCTCGACGGCCTGCTCCTTGGGCTTGTTGCTCACCTCCTGGAAGAGCCAGACGCGCAGGGTGCCGCTCTTCTCGTCCGTCGTGGCCTTCCCGTCCGTGGTCCGGGGCGCGCAGGCGGTGGCGGTGAGGCCGGCCAGCAGGAGTGCGGCGGCCGTGGCGGTGACGCTTGCAGGAAGCTTCATGGCGGATCCCCTCCAGGTGCATGTGTTGCAGCATGTGCAATGAGCGTTTCGCGCTGCACAACACGCGTGAGGCTAGGCGGACTCCGGGCGGGCCGACAAGAGGTCTCGACCACCTCAACCACTCCGTGACCGGCGAAAGCACCCTGCGCAACGGGGCACTCCCGGAGGAGCCGGAAAAACGGAACGGCGCCCGCCGCGTCCGGCCCGGAGGAGCCCGGAAAACGGAACGGCCCCCGTCGCGCGCGCCGAAGCACGCACGACGGGGGCCGTCACCGGCTCGCCCCGACGGCGGGACCTGACTTACTTGCCCTTGCCGCCCTTGTCCTTGTCCTTGTCGCCGCCGGCGCCCATGGAGTCGTAGATCTCCTTGCACATCGGACAGACCGGGTACTTCTTGGGGTCGCGCCCCGGCACCCAGACCTTTCCGCACAGCGCCACGACGGGCGTGCCGTCCAGGGCGCTCGCCATGATCTTGTCCTTCTGGACGTAATGGGCGTAGCGCTCGTGGTCGCCGTCACCGTGGGACACCTGCGGCGTCGGCTCGACGAGGGTCCCCGTACCTGCCCCGCGCTCGGGCTCGAGAGTGCTCATAACCGCCAAGGGTACTGAAAGCCGGGCCTTCGGTCGGTGGACGGGTCGTCCTCAGTTGAGGGACGGGTCGTCCGGGTACGTCGCGACCATCGCGAGGTCGCCGCGCTGCCGCCGCAGCACCTGCCGCCAGAGCGCCTCGGGCCGCGGCGAGGAGACGTCGCCGGGCTCCGACTCGACCACGTACCAGGCCCCGTCGCCGAGTTCCGCCTCCAGCTGGCCGGGGCCCCAGCCCGCGTACCCGGCGAAGATCCGCAGCGAGCCGAGCGCCGGTCCGAGCAGCTCGGGCGGGGTCTCCAGGTCGACCACGCCGATCGCCCCGTGCACCCGCCGCCAGCCGAGCGGCCCCTCGTCACCGGGGATCACGGCGACGCCGAGGGCCGCGTCGAGGGAGACGGGGCCGCCCTGGAAGACCACGTCCGGCTCGCCGGCGAGTCCGGCCCAGGAGGCGAGGACGTCACCGACGGTGACCGGCGTCGGCCGGTTGAGGACCACGCCGAGCGAGCCCTCCTCGTCGTGGTCGAGCAGCAGCACCACCGCGCGGTCGAAATTCGGGTCCGCGAGGGCGGGGGTGGCCACGAGCAGCCGTCCTGTGAGCGAGGACACCTCGGTCATGCGAGACATGATCCCGCATCTTCGGCGTTCGCGTGGCCCGTCGGGCGCGAACGCGGGAAGTCCGGGGACCGCCGCAGTTCAGAGGGGACGGGGCCGGGGAGCGCGGAGGGCCTGCCGGAACAACCGGACGGTGACGCTCCGCAAGATCACGCGAACAGAGGGTGTTGTGCCGAATTCATTACGTCTGACGGGTCGCCCCGGGCATCCGGAGGAGGTTCCATGGGCCCTTACCCTTTTCACTGGCCACCCGTCGGACCCACTTTCGGAACGCGAGATTCATGACCGGCACAGACGATGTCCTGCTTGTCCACGGCGGCACCCCGCTGGAGGGCGAGATCCGCGTCCGCGGCGCGAAGAACCTCGTGCCCAAGGCGATGGTCGCCGCCCTCCTCGGCAGCGGCCCCAGCCGCCTGCGCAACGTGCCAGACATCCGTGACGTCCGCGTGGTCCGCGGACTGCTCCAGTTGCACGGAGTGACGGTCCGCCCGGGCGACGAGCCCGGCGAGCTCGTCCTCGACCCGACGCACGTCGAGTCCGCGAACGTCGCCGACATCGACGCCCACGCCGGCTCGTCCCGCATCCCGATCCTCTTCTGCGGCCCGCTGCTGCACCGCCTCGGCCACGCCTTCATCCCGGGCCTGGGCGGCTGCGACATCGGCGGCCGGCCCATCGACTTCCACTTCGACGTGCTGCGCCAGTTCGGCGCGACCATCGAGAAGCGGGCGGACGGGCAGTACCTGGAGGCCCCGCAGCGCCTTCGCGGCTGCAAGATCCGGCTGCCGTACCCCTCGGTCGGCTCGACCGAGCAGGTGCTGCTGACGGCGGTGCTCGCGGAGGGCGTCACCGAGCTGTCGAACGCGGCCGTGGAGCCCGAGATCGAGGACCTGATCTGCGTCCTGCAGAAGATGGGCGCGATCATCTCCATGGACACCGACCGGACCATCCGGATCACCGGTGTCGACAGGCTCGACGGCTACACCCACCGGGCGCTCCCGGACCGCCTGGAGGCGGCCTCCTGGGCGTCGGCGGCGCTGGCCACCGGCGGCAACATCTACGTGCGCGGCGCCCAGCAGCGCTCGATGATGACCTTCCTCAACACGTACCGGAAGGTCGGCGGCGCCTTCGAGATCGACGACGACGGCATCCGCTTCTGGCACCCGGGCGGCTCGCTCAACGCGATCGCCCTGGAGACGGACGTGCACCCCGGCTTCCAGACCGACTGGCAGCAGCCGCTGGTCGTGGCCCTGACGCAGGCCTCCGGCCTCTCCATCGTCCACGAGACGGTGTACGAGTCGCGGCTCGGCTTCACCTCCGCGCTGAACCAGATGGGCGCGCACATCCAGCTGTACCGCGAGTGCCTGGGCGGCTCGGACTGCCGCTTCGGCCAGCGGAACTTCCTGCACTCGGCGGTCGTGTCGGGCCCGACCCGGCTCCAGGGCGCCGACCTGGTCATCCCGGACCTGCGCGGCGGCTTCTCGTACCTGATCGCGGCGCTGGCGGCCCAGGGCACCTCGCGGGTCCACGGCATCGAGCTGATCAACCGCGGCTACGAGAACTTCATGGAGAAGCTGATCGAGCTCGGCGCCAAGGTCGAGCTGCCGGGCAGCGCGCTGGTCTAGCGGCCCCGCGCACGTCCGTCCGTACGGCCCCCACGCACGCGCGTGGGGGCCGTACGCGCTTTCCGCGCCGCCCGTACGGGTCCGTCAGCCCGTACGGGTCCGTCAGCCCGTACGGGTCCGTACCCGCCCGTTCGCGTACGCACCCGCCCCGTACGGGCCGTACGGGGCGTTCTGGCGGGCGAACGAAAGGGCGGCCACCAGCTCACTGCGGTTCATGTTGTTACTCCCGAGTTCTTCTTGCC